>DATBCN010000001.1:0-2302 GCA_036270475.1 Candidatus Angelobacter sp.
ACGGAACTGGAGCCGCGAAGCTGCACGCCGAGCGCGGAAACATCCATGCCTTCACCGCAGACGCGGACGCAGCGGTAGCAGAGGATGCAGCGCGGGCGATCAAAGAAGACGACAGGAGACCACTGCTGCTCTTCCTTGTGCAGCTTGCCTTCCATATAGCGCGATTCAGCCGCGCCGTACTTAAAGGTCATGTCCTGCAATTCGCATTCGCCGCCGGCGTCGCACACCGGGCAGTCCAGCGGATGATTGCCGAGCAACAGTTCGATCATCGACTTGCGCGCCTGGCGGACTTCGTCCGTGTCCGTGGCCACGACCATGCCGTCGGTGATCGGGACGGTGCAGGCAGTCTGCAGCTTAGGCATTTTTTCAATGCGCACCAGGCACATACGGCAGGCGGCTTGCAGGGACAGTCCGGGGTAGTAGCAGAACGAAGGGACTTCAATACCCACGGCCTTGCAGGCTTCAATGAGAAGAGTGCCCGCAGGCGCGGTGACCTGTTTGCCGTCAACGGTGATGATTACGTTTTTTGCTTCGGCCATGAAATCTCGTGATTGCCAAAATTGCCAGCATTGCCAAAAATGCCAAAATTGAAAACCGGCTAGCTTGCGGTTTCTTCAATTCGCGTGACGATCAACTTTGACCCTTTGCCGTGGCATTCAACGCCAGGGCGTTCCTGATTTCCTCAATCTGTGCCGCATGCCGTTCAGCGTGCCTGGCCATGATGATCAGCATTTCAAAAAGGCTTACGTTGCCTGCCGCCGGATGCGGATGCCTGACCTCAGTTGCCCGCATGTCTTCGGCTGTGTTTTGTTCAGCAAATTGAATCACGCCATCACGCGTTTTCTTGAATTGGGCCGCGGCGTCAGTCAGGGTGGCAAAACGTCCAGTGGGGCGCGCGCTTTCAGGCGACTCCATCTTGCGGCTGCGGTCAGCAACTACCTGCAGAAAAAATTGTTCGCGGTCCGGCGCGTCTGCCGGTCGTGGTACGCGTTGCATGGTGATTAATTTAAGCTGAATCGTCTCTGCCATGGTCAGGTGCTCTACCGTCTCAAGCACAGACCATGAACCTTCGGCATGGCAACGGCGACAATCCGCCTCTGCAACACCGGCAAAGCTGCCTAAAAACTTTTCCCGGCTGGCACGCAAAAGCGACAGCAGGAATTCCCGGTCTGCATTGGCAGCGGTCACCGAGTTGTTTAAGGCATTCATGATCAGTGCGCTCCCACTTCTGTAAGCTTTGCCGCCGGATCAAACGGACATGGACGGCCATCCAGGTGCGCTTCAAACTCGCTACGCCACTTGTCGACGATAGATATCGTTGGAATCGCAGCGGCGTCACCCAGCGGGCAAAAGCTTCTGCCCAGTATGCTTTGGGCCAAATACTTGATGTTGTCGATGTCCTTGCGCAGCCCGCCGCCGTTGTGGAAGCGCGTGAGCGTCTTCTTGAGCCAGTCTGTACCTTCACGGCAGGGAATACACCAGCCACAGCTTTCATGTTGATAGAACTTCATGATCCGCAGCGCGAATTTGACCATGCAGGTTGTGTCATCAAGAATGACAACGCCGCCGGAACCAAGAAATTCGCCGCGTTTACCGAACGAATCGAAGTCCATGTTCATTTGCTCGGCTTCTTCGGCGGTCAGAACAAAGGTGGAAGAGCCGCCGGGAACCACGGCTTTGAGTTTGCGTCCGTTGGGAATGCCACCGCCCACGTCATAGATCATCTTCTTCAGCGGATAACCCAAAGGCAGTTCGTAAACGCCGGGCTTGTTGATGTGTCCGCTCAGGCAGAAGAGGCGCGTGCCGCCATTCTTTGGCAAACCGTAATCGGCAAACTTCTGGCCGCCTTCCAGAATAATGTGTGGGACAGATGCCAGCGTTTCCACGTTGTTAATGACTGTTGGACCGCCCCACAGTCCAACCACTGCAGGGAAAGGAGGGCGGATTCGCGGAATGCCGCGCTTGCCTTCCAGCGACTCCATCAGCGCGGATTCCTCGCCGACTTCATAAGCGCCAGCGCCGGTGTGCCAGCGAACGTCAAAATCTTTGTTGGTGCCAAAAATGCCTTTGCCCAGGAAACCTTTGGCATATGCGTCCGCAATAGCTTTGCGCATGATATCGACGAGATAGCGGTATTCGCCGCGAATATAAACAAATCCGACTTTGGCGCCAACAGCCAGCCCAGCGATGATGACGCCTTCAATCACGGCGTGTGGATCGTGCTCCAGAATCGGGCGGTCCTTACAGGTGCCGGGCTCGCTCTCGTCGCCGTTGACCAGAATGTATTTAGCTTTGGCTGACT
>DATBCN010000002.1:0-2560 GCA_036270475.1 Candidatus Angelobacter sp.
AGGCGGTGGTGCCGGATAATGCACTTGTATTCCGGCGGAAAACGCCTGACAATTCCTCTCGGCTTACCCTTTCTCATTTTGAACTTCCTGTCTTGAGGAGGCACAGATGTTTTACGTTCGTATTTGTGTCGTGGTATTGCTGGTGTTTTCAGGATTTTCCACGGCATCCGCTTTTCCGGGCACACCCGAAGACAAAAAAACGGCCAACCTATGCACCGATCCGTTTACTTATGACTACGGTCCATCGGGGCAAAAGAACTGGTGCGGAGCCTGTAATGCTCCCACGTCCACGCGGCAAGCCCCCATCAACATTTCAAACACGCATGAATCGGCGCAACCCCTGATTCAGTTTAATAACTACAACGCGAAGACCAATCTGGTGATTTATCCGAATAATCCGTACAACCTGAAAGTTGATTACAAGGGCAGCAACAATCCGGCCGGCACGATCACCATAGGGAATGACACGTTCAAGCTGCAGGAATTTCATTTTCACCGGCCCAGTGAGGAAGCCATTGATAATCGCAGGCTCCCTATGGTTCTGCACCTGGTGCATCTCAAAGATCAGCCCGGCTGCGCTCTGGGAAATCCCGGATGTGCAGTAGTGATAACGGTCCTGATTCAGCAGGGCAAGCCTGAGGACAACACATCTGCTCTATTGAATATTTTGTTTAGCCATTTCCCGCCGCCGACCGGTAATCAAAACGTCCAGATCAGCCTGGAGGGGTTAATCCCCGCAGATTATGAAAGAGTAGAGGGAAATAAAGGCTACTGGCGCTATGACGGATCACTCACCACTCCTCCCTGCACGGAGAACGTCACCTTTTATGCATTGAAGGCGATGCTCACGTTTTCCGCGGAGCAGCTTGCGGAATTTGAGCGGCGTTATCCAATGCCGAATGCGCGCGACGTTCAGCCGCTCAATGGCCGGGAGATTTTGAACAGGGCGAGATAGCAGAGAACGCCGGGTCATGGGAGCAACCAAAAATGCTTGCTGCTCCTACGGTGTGAGAAGGGCTTTTTCCTGTGGTCATGTTGCTGGCGGACTGGCGCAACTCCGGCGCGGGATCAGGCTGGCTATTTCACTCTGAGCGAGATATTGAGCTCCTTGCGGCTGTCAAAGCTGCCCAGCGTCCTGGTATCGCTGTGAGCGCCTTCGTATTTCGCATAGACCTCTTTTTCATCAGACGCGCTTGATCTGTGCCCATCCAACCCGAAGGAAGCAGGGAACGCCATAAGAGTAAAATGCTCTGCTTTGGTGAACTTACTTCTTCGGGTGGTGACGAAATGGTCCGCAATTTTTTAAAAGCTGTTTGCGTTCTGCTGTTGGCTCTGCCTGCCTTTGCCCAGAATGTTCCCGCTCCCAAACCAATTGACCTGCTTAAACAGAAGCTGGAGCAGATCTCTTCCGGCGTGAGCGCGGACTGGGGCATTTACATCAAGTCGCTCGATACCGGCGAAGAGATCGCCATCAACGCCGACAAGATCATGGACACAATGTCCGCCATCAAGATCCCGCTGCTGGTGGATGTGTACCGCCAGGTGGATGCGGGCAAGATCAACACCGGCGACCGCTTTGCCATGAAGACCGCGGACAAGCGCTTTGGCACCGGAGTGCTGCGCACTCTTGACGCCGGGCTGAACCTGAGTTTCCGCGATGCGCTGGAGTTGATGATTATCCAAAGCGACAACTCCGGGACTGACATGGCGTTTGCCCGCGCCGGCGGTCCGGCACACGTCACGCAGGCGATGCATGAGCTTGGCCTCAATTCCATCACGGCCACCGGGACTTCCTTCGATTGGTTCCGTGCGCTGGCGGAGGCGGGCGATCCCGCGTATGCGAAGTTTGGTCCGGAAGAGCTTTTCACCAAGGGCTTTCCCGAAAAGCTGACCGATGCCGATGTGGAACGCTTCCACTTTGAAGGCAAGCATCCGTACGGACTTTCCAGCGCGCGCGATATGGGCAAACTGCTGGAGATGATGGCCACAAACAAAGCAGCGAGCGAAAAATCCTGCAAAGAAATGTTGCGCATGATGGGCCGGCAGCAGTTTCGCACACGCATCCCGCGCTTCCTGACGGATGACGCCAACACGCCGCACAAGACCGGCGACTTTCCTCCGTATATCGCCAACGATGTTGGTTTGATTGAGACGCCTTCAGCGCGCGTGGTGGTGGTGTTTTTCTCGGCGCACCATCGCGGCTTTTATTCCGAGTTGGAGGATGCGATCGGGCGGATGAGCGAGCAGGTGTGGGGGTATTTTAATTACCGGGAGAAGGGGGCCGCAGCTAAGTGAAAGTGGCGAGCAGGAAATCCACCACGGAGGCGCGGAGACACGGAGAAAACCAGAAGTAGAATTGAATTAAATTTATGAAGCTCACAAAACGTCAGGCTAAGCAGATTCGCGCACTTCAGCGCATAAAGCGCATAAAAGATGAAGACATCGATTATTCCGATATCCCGCGGGCTCACTGGCAATGAAAAGTTCATCGTGGGAAAGTTTTACCGTCCGGTCAAGAAGTCGTTGACGATTCGGATTGATGCCGATGTTCTCGCGTGGG
>DATBCN010000003.1:0-4518 GCA_036270475.1 Candidatus Angelobacter sp.
GACCCGAAAATTGCATGGCCAGAGCTGCTGTGCTAGCGTGGAGAGGTATTGCGAGGGCGTTTTGCGAACCATTCCTTCGGGGCTGGACCGAAAGGAAGCTGAACTCTACAGCCAGCTTGATCCTCACCAGTTCCCAAAACATGTCGCCATCATCATGGACGGCAACGGCCGCTGGGCCAAACGCCGCCATCTGCCGCGTATTGCCGGCCATCGCAAAGGCGTGGAAGCTGTCCGGCTGGTAGTGGAGACAGCGGCGCGCATCAACCTGCCCGCGCTCACGTTATATGCCTTCTCGGCGGAGAACTTTACGCGCAGGCCGGCCACGGAAATCCACTTCCTGATGAAGCTGCTGCACCGTTATTTGAAAAACGAACTGCCGCTGATGCATCGCAACAATATCCGGCTGCAATTCATTGGGCGCAGCCAGATGCTGCCGCAGGAAGTGCAGGAACGCATGGCCTGGGCCAAGGAGCAGACCGCACGCAATACCGGCATGATCATGACGCTGGCGCTGAACTATGGATCACGCTCAGAGATTGTGGACGCCTTCAAGTCGATGGTGCATGCGGCGGCGAACAATGGCGGGCTGGAGCATTTAAAGATCGACGAAGAGACCGTGAACCGCCACATGTATACCAGCCATCTGCCGGAGCTCGATTTTCTGGTCCGCACCAGCGGGGAGATGCGGCTGAGTAATTTCCTTCTGTGGCAGGCGGCCTATGCCGAGATCTTTGTGACCAAGACGCTGTGGCCTGACTTCAACGGACTGCACCTGCTGGAGGCAATCCAGGAATTCCAGAAGCGCGAACGCCGTTATGGCGGCCTGAACGAACCTTCGCCAGGCAGTTCCAATTAAATGAAAAGAGTCCTTACCGCGGCAGCGCTGATCCCGGTGGTGCTGCTGATTGTGTTTAAGGCTCCGTGGCCGGTCTTCGATTTTGTTGTGGCCGTCATCATTATTTTCACTTTGCGCGAGTATCTGGACGTAACGGAGGCATTCGGAATCAAGCCATTCCGATGGCTGACCTATTTGTCGGCATTGTTGGTTGTAATGGGGTTTGTCGCCTGTAATTTTCCGTGGCTCGCGCCGTGGTTTTTGAGGGGCGTTTTTTCGTTGTCTGCAATGGCGGGTTTATTTACGGTGGCATTTGGCGTGCCGGCGGTTTTCCGGAAAGAGATGCGGACGGCGGTGCCGGCTTCCGCCATGTCGGCCTTCGGCGTTTTTTATATCGCTGTGTCTCTCGGTCTGCTCATTCGGCTGCGGCATCTGTCGCCCAATGAGTACCTCATTGTTTTCATTTTACTTTCCGTGTGGGGCGGCGATATCGCGGCCTACTATGTCGGAAAGAATTTTGGCCGTCATAAGCTGGCTCCAATCGTCAGTCCAAACAAGAGTTGGGAAGGCGCAATCGCTTCAGCCGTGGCAAGTGTTGGGATCGCAATCCTGGTGTTTCATTTTCATCAAGTGATTAACGCATGGTTTACGACGGAGCCAGAAACCGACCTGCTCGATCCCGGCCATCTCGGATTGGTGCCGATCATCGGACTTGGCCTGGTTGCGAATATAGCGGCGCAGCTTGGGGATTTGTTTGAGTCCGCGTTGAAGCGCGGCGCGGGAGTGAAGGATTCTGGAACACTTCTTCCCGGCCATGGAGGCCTGCTCGACCGTATCGATGCGCTGCTCTTTGCCGTTCCCGTAGTGTGGTACTATGCCGCATTAACTGGTCAATTCCAACGGCAGATAAACCTCGAATACTTCCTCAAAAGATGAAGCGCATCGCCATCCTCGGTTCCACCGGCTCCATTGGACGCAGCACGCTCAACGTGATTGAAAATAATCCTGAGCGATTTCAACTGCTCACCATGGCGGCAGGCTCGAACACTGAAGCGGCATTGAAGGATGTGCGCCGCTGGAAACCTAAAGTTCTTTCTCTAGCCTCCGAGCAGGATGCGGAAAAAGTCCGCAAGCAACTCAAGACTGAAGGCCTGGGCGAAATTGAAGTTGTCTATGGACAGGCTGGAACCGTGCGTGTGGCCACGCATCCTGAAGTTGATTTTGTGGTTAGCGCGATTGTTGGCGTGGCTGGGCTGAAAGCTACCTATGAAGCTGTCCGGGCGGGCAAAGAGATTGGACTGGCAAACAAGGAATGCCTGGTTGCAGCGGGCGAGCTGATCACTGCTGAAGCGCGCAGACAAGGCAAGCCATTGCTGCCGATTGACAGCGAACACAACGCGATCCACCAATGCATGCGCGGCGGAAGGATGAATGAAGTTGAGCGCGTCTGGCTCACGGCCAGCGGCGGGCCGTTCCTAAACACAGCAAAGGCCGACTTCGAAAAAATTACGGTTGAACAGGCTTTGAATCATCCCACCTGGAAGATGGGGCAGCGCATCACCATTGACTCGGCCACCTTAATGAACAAAGGTTTTGAAGTAATTGAGGCCTGCCGGCTGTTTAACATGCCGCCGGAGCGCGTAAGCGTGGTGGTGCATCCGCAATCGACGATTCATTCGCTGGTCGAGTTCAATGACGGCAGCATTCTGGCGCAGCTTTCCGTCACGGACATGCGCCTGCCGATTCTCTATGCGCTGACTTATCCGGAGCGCATCTCTTCTGATCTGCGCTTTAACGTGCTGGACTTGAAGCGGCTGGATTTTTGTCCTCCCGATTTGGGAAAGTTTCCCTGCCTGCGCCTGGCTTATGAAGCGGCTCAAGCCGGAGGCGCCAAAACGGTGGCCCTGAACGCCGCGGACGAGGTGGCTGTGGCGGCTTTCCTTAAGAAAGAAATCGGATTTGCCGATATTTCTAAAGTGGTGGAGCAGACGATCAGTGAAACTTCAGACCGCCATCCCGAATCTATAGAAGAGGTCCTGGCCATGGATGCCGAAGCCCGCAACCTGGCGGGTAGCAAATTGGGACGGCAGCTAACTCGTTAGTTGCTGCGGTTGTTTTTGCAGTTACAATATTAATCATTCTTTATGCAGTCATTACCTCTCACGCTCGCCGCTTTTATCTTTGTTTTGGGCATACTGGTTTTTGTCCATGAGTTCGGCCATTACGCTGTAGCCAAGCTGTTTAAGGTCAGGGTTGAAGTTTTCAGCCTGGGCTTTGGCAAGCGGCTGGCCGGCTTTCGCCGGGGCGATACGGATTACCGCATCAGCCTTTTGCCGCTGGGCGGTTATGTGAAGATGGCCGGGGAAAATCCCATGGAGTCACGCACCGGAGATCCCGGTGAGTTCATGAGCCATCCGCGCTGGCAGCGTTTTTTTGTCGCCATCGCCGGGCCAGCCATGAACATTATTCTGGCGGTGGTGGTGCTTACGGGCGTTTATATGTTCCGCCACGAGTTACCCGCATACTTTGACAAGCCGGCGGTGTTGGGCTGGGTGAGTGACGGTTCTCCGGCGCAAAAGGCCGGCTTCCAGACGGGCGACAAGATCGCCGTGATTCAAGGCAAGCCGAACCCCACATGGGACGACGTGCGCTTTCAGATTTTCGGCAACATCAATCAAACGCTGAAAATGGATGTGCAGCGCGGGACGCAGACTTTGCCTCTGGAGCTCACTGCCCGGATTCCGGAGAGGGAAGACGCGGACATTCTCCACGAGCTGGGGCTGGTTCCGGAGGGCAAGTCCGTGGTGGGAAAAGTTGTGAATGGAACGCCGGCCAGCAAAGCCGGAATCCAGACTGGCGATGAGATTATTGCCGTGAATGACGCCAAGGTCCAGGCGGGCGGCCTGGTGGCGCTGGCTGAGTTGCTGGAAAAAAATAAAGCTGCACTGGCCAAGATTTCCGTAAAGAGAAAGGGCGAAATTCAGGATTTTACATTGACCCCGGAATTGCAGCCCACGGGCGTTGGAGACAAAAAGAGCTACCGCATTGGCGTGGAACTGCCGCAGGATTTTCGCACGGAAAAACTTCCTTTCACCGCCGCGTTGGATGTGGCCGTCGTGGATTGTAAAAAGAATTCAACGCTGATCTTTAAGCTGCTGGGCCAGCTCTTTACGGTGAAAGGCACGTTGAAGCAGTTTGGCGGGCCGGTGATGATCATGCAGGAATCCGGCAAGGCCGCAGCGGCAGGCTTTGTTGTGCTGCTGCAGTTCATGGCGCTCATCAGCCTGAACCTGGCCATTTTCAACATGCTGCCAATACCAATCCTGGATGGCGGACTGGTGCTGATGCTGCTGGTGGAATCGGTGATGCGTCGCGATATCAAACAGGAAGTGAAAGAGCGCGTATATCAGGCAGCCTTTGTGTTTCTGGTGTTGTTTGCCGCTGTAGTAATTTTTAACGACGTGACCAAGTCATTCCATAAATAGCGAATCGTTCAATCGCGAAATATAGAGCTCTTAAACCCCGATCTCTCAGGCTGCAATCAAGGTTTTCTTTTGTGCATCCCAGCGCCATTGCGCCCGCTCTCCGGTAAGGTGGACGCCGCCAAGCCAGCGGTCGATGTTGCCCTGCATCTTGACCCAATCTGCTTTGCCTTCCAGCAACTGGTTTCCGGCGTCCGTTAT
>DATBCN010000004.1:0-5663 GCA_036270475.1 Candidatus Angelobacter sp.
GTAATTCACCGCCTTGGTGGTGCGATGCACGGGCGCCGACTGCGGCGCCGCGGATTGGGCCAATGCAATGGCGCTGAACGCAGCCATACTGATAGACAGCAAAAACGCCAGACATTTTTTCATGGCAAGCCTCTTGGTAAAGTTTCTGTTCTCTGGGTTTCTTTTCTATGAATTAGTTCGGTATAACTTTATGTGACGCTGGGTATTCTGAAAAGACGCACCTAGTACAAGGGGTCCATTGCACTTTGGTGACTCCACCAGCAATCAAGCCTGGTTAGCCGGCCTGGATGCAATCCAAATGGCGCATAGGCCGCCGGGCCGATCATAGCTCGCTTTCAAGGGAAAGGAAACTCAAAAGATGCAGCAGAAATATTTAGCAGTTGGAGTCTCGTTCGTCATGCTGATGGCGATGATCGCCATCGCGCAACCGCCCCAACAGGACAAGAGCAAACGTCCCAGCCCTCCGGCCACCGCGGAAGTCACGCTCAAAGGCAAAAAGATCAGCATTGACTACAGCCGTCCATCACTCAAGGGCCGCAAAGTGGGACAGGAGCTTGCCCCCTATGGCGAAGTGTGGCGCACCGGAGCCAATGAAGCCACTACCCTGAACACTGAAGTTGATCTCAACATCGGCGGCGTGAAAGTTCCCGCGGGCAAATACACACTGTGGACCCTGCCTTCCGCGGGAACATGGAAGCTCATCATTAACAAAGAGACAGGACAATGGGGCACAAAGTATGACCAGAGCCAGGACCTGGCGCGCGTCGATATGAAGAAAAGCGCGCTGCCGCAATCGGTGGAGCAGTTCACCATCTCCTTCGATAAAAAAGGCGAAGGCATGGCCGACCTGAACCTGGATTGGGAAAACACGCGTGTGTCCGTGGGTGTAAAAGCTGAATAAGTAAGTCGTGGTGGCGGCGGTGGCTAGAGTTCGCAGCCGCCGCCGCTGCTGCCGGCGCCCGTGGAAAGTCTGCCGGGGGCGCTGGTGATGGAGCCGGGAACAAAGAAATGCACTTCTCCGCTTTCAGAGGAAGAGACGGTGCAACGTCCGCTCACGCTTGACTCCGGTGATGCGTTGACCTTATATCCAGTGGTGGGCTTGTTGCCGTCGCCCAAAATCTCAAATACATAACCGTTCTTTAATCCGCTGGTCAGCGCTTCATCCATGATGATGCAGGCGCTGGTGCTAGTGGGCTTTTCGCAAGTGGTGCCATTGCTGCCCAGGTTGGCCAGGCTCGGCGAATAGCCAACATCGGGATACGTGTTCAAATACAAGGCTTCAGCGGTATGGATGGTCTTGACGGAAGCCACGGCCGCTGCTTCATTAGCGCGCATCTTGCCGTGAATCAGGTTCGGGATGGCGATGGCCGCAATGATCAGAATGACCATGACGACAACCAGAATCTCCACCAGGGAAAACCCTGCGAGTTTCGAGACCGAACGACGTACAGCGCTTTGTGTTCTTACCGTGGGCATAGCACAAAAGTAATGGCCGAGTGAGTAACAGAATACCCTAGAACATCATCTTTTTTAATTATTAAATTCTCTAATGTTGCTGGGAAATATGCCCTAATATTTTAAGTGCTTTCAATTCAACAAGGGCCAAGTTACATCGGTTTTGCAGCGGAGTGGGCGGCTGTGCAAACAAGTTCACACCCTGGCCAGATCGGATTCAGAAAGCCCTTTTAGCTCTAATAATGGGAGGCCGCCAGGGGCCGCCCGCTCCTGTTGACAGTCCAAAGGAAGAAAGTGTAGCTTCTGTTGATAGCCAACATGAGGAGGCATGCGCGATGGCGGAAGCGAAAGCCGATGTGTTGCAGGGCACCCTGGACCTGATGGTCTTGAAAACGCTGGAAGCTCTGGGCCCCCTGCATGGCTATGGGATCGCGCGGCGTATTGAACAGGTCTCAGAGAACCTGCTGCAACTCAACCAGGGCACGCTTTATCCCGCACTGCTCCGGCTCCAGCAGCGCGGATGGATCAAATCCGAATGGGGCGTCTCAGAGAACAATCGCAAAGCCAGGTTTTACAACCTGACCAACGCCGGGCGGCGCCAGCTTGCCGTGGAAGCGAAAAATTGGGAGCGCATTTCCGGCATGATGGCGCGCTTGCTTGGCGGCCAGCAAGCCTGAGCGCCTGCGCAAATGAGTTAGTAAATTCTAATTCCGTTTTAATCACCCTGCGGAAACAACACAGCTAGCCATTGCTCATGCGAGAGGCAGCTATGAACAAAGTAATCGTTTTTTACGTTCCGCAGAACTTTCGCGCAGCGCAAGCGCCATGGGTTCCGGCATCCATGCGCGGCAGGATACTTGAATTTCACGCCAGCCAGGCAAAGAAATCGGCGTAAGGAAATCGGCCTAAAGAAATCAAGCTGGCCGTCGCGGCCAACAGCTATTCTTGCAGCGCCGATGACGCTCGACTCACGCCGCTGAAAGATCGTTGTCAGACATGCTGGCGCCTTTTGCCAGGACGCCTCCCAAGGGCTGGTCGAGGTCTGGCATCAATGCGTCCTCCGGGTTTGCTTCATGGGTGGCAAAAGGAAGAAAAACGGCGCAGCATGTGCCGTGGCGTTTTTCACCGGTGCGGCTGCGCACACGCAAATTACCTTGATGTTTCTGCACAATGCCCTGGCTCACCCACAAGCCCAGGCCGGTGCCCTTGGAGACCTTGGTGGAGAAGAAGGGTTCAAAAACGTGCCTCATGTTTTCCGCCGGGATGCCGCAGCCATCGTCGGCCACGGCGATGTGAATACCCGCGCGGCCCTGCCGGTCATGCGCCTGTTTCACGCGGATATAGATATTGCCCGGCACGGTCAGGGACTCAATGGAGTTTAAGACCAGGTTGGAAAACACCTGGCGCAACTCGCTGGGAAACGCCGCCAGCGGGCCCACATCGCTGAAGTCCCGATGGACGGTAATCCGGCCGCGTTCAATCCTCTCGTCATAGGCCGCCAGCACCTCTTCAAACAACTGCGGAACGGAACTCATGACCGGAGAAGAAATTTCCCGGTAGAAGCCAAGCGTCTGTTTGGTGATGTGGACCACACGCGCCAGCTCTTCTTCCGCGGTCTTTACATAGATCAGAGCGGACTCGGGCATTTTGGAGTTGGTGCGCAGGATGTAAAGCGCGTTCATTACCGAAGCGAGCGGGTTGTTGATCTCATGCGCGATGCTTGCGGCCAGGCGGCCGGTGGCGGCAACTTTTTCTGATTGCCGCAGCGTCTGCTCCGTGGCTTTGCGCGAAGTCACGTCCATGGCCACGCCCAGCATGCGCACCGGGCCCCCTCCCATCACAATAGTGCGGCCACGCGCTTCCAGCCAGTGCAGGCTTTTATCGGCCAGCACCACGCGATACTGCACTTCATACTCGCCTTTCTGGGCGAGCGCGTTGGTAATCGACTGGTGCACCTGCTGGCGGTCTTCAGAGACAATGCTTTCCATCCAGCTTTCATAGCGGCCATCAAACTTTTCCACTTCAATGCCATGCAGGCGGCGGATTTCGTCAGACCATGCCAGCTCGCCGGTCTGCAGGTCCCATTCCCAGATGCCGATGCCCACATATTGCTGCGCCAATTGCATGCTCTCTTTGCCGCGTTCCAGCATCTCCTGCGCGCGCCTGGTTTCGGCGATCTGCTCCTGCGCTTCACGGTAGAGACGAACGTTGTCAATGGCCACGGACGCCATGTGCGTCAACTGGACGAGAATGGCTTCATCGTCAGGAGAAAATTCGCCGGTCAGCTTTTGCGAAAGTTGAATCAGGCCAAGATTTCTGCCGTCGCGGGTGAGCAGGGGAGCGGCCAGCCAGCCATTGCGCGTGGCGTCAGTGGTGCGCCGCACCGGCCCCCAGGCATTGGCGCGCGGCCCGGCATGCAGCCGCACCGGTTTGTTGAGGTTGCAGGCCAGCATGAACATCTCAGAGCTTTCCAGCGCGAACTCCAACGCCGTCTGGCCCTCGGCCACGGAGACGCAGGTAATGCTGCGGTTCCATTCGCCCCGGGGCAGCAGCGTGGTCAAGGCCTGGCGCGCGCCGATAGTGTTTCTGGCCTGGTCGGTGATGACCTGCAGCAGGGAATCCACGGCGAGCGCGGAATTGATTTTGACGGAGGCTTCCGAGAGTGAGCGAAGCACGGCGGTACGCTGCTGCTCGACGGCGAGAGTTTGCAGGGACTCATGGTAGAGGCGCGCGTTATCCAGCGCATTGGCCGCCTGCCGCGCATACAGCTCAACCAGGCGCGATTGGCGGTCACTGGGAGAGTGCGGCTTGCGGAAAAACGTTACCACCACGCCCAACGCGTCACCGCGCGTGTTAATGATCGGCGTACTAAAGATGGAACGGAACCCAACCTCGGTGGCCGCGTCAACAAAAGGGAAATAGGTCCCGGATTTTTCAATGTCTTCTATGAGCACACGGTGGTCCGGAGAAAAGAATGACGCCGGCAGTTCGCCAAAGAGTTTGATTTGCGCGGCGGTGAAGCCGGCAAACGTTGCCACCTGCAAGGTTTTGCTGGAGCGCTCGGGCAGCAGCAGCAACATGGCGAGATCGGTCTTTTGCAGCGCGGCAATAGACGTCAGGACGTCATTCAGCAATCGCTGCAACTCCAGGTTGCTGGAGAGGCGAACGCTCAGTTCATGAAAGCGCTTGAGATCGCTGCGCTGCGATTCAAGTTCGTCACGCAGCCGGGCCAGATCGGTGCTGAGCCTCCCGGCAACCATTTCCGCCGCCGACCATTTTTGCCGCGCCAGGCCCACCACGAGCGCCACGGCGATCAGCAGAGCCGACCACAGTTCATTGCTGGCGGCCGAGGTTTCCGGCTGATAGAGATACGCGAATGCATTAAGCGCGGCTGTATTCAGCAGCACTCCAACCACTGCGGCGGGCATGCCGCCGATGACCGCGGAAATGCATGCCGCGGCAATAAAAAATACTCCTGCACCAGGATGGAAAAAGGGCAGGCCATATCTGGCCACACTCCAGGCAGCCACAGGCAACAAGAAGGTGATGACCCACGAAACCACACGCAGGCGAGCCGTAGGGGAGGGATACATTTTTCTCGTTTACTCCTGCTCAAAAAATGAGGCCAGTTGCAGACGAGTGGCAGTTGTGAGGATAACACTAATTCCACTGCTGGTTATCCTCATCGGGGCTACGGCATTAGGACTAGCTGCGTAGTGGCCTGATCCAGAGAAGATGCAGGAAATCGTGTCCGGGTGGCCCAGGCGCTTATGTCCAATAGGCGGGCTGCATATCGGTCTTCAATCTAAGGAAAACTAAATTGTGTGAACCCCGGCATTGTAGCTTTTCCTGGATCCACTACGGCACGTTTGCAGCTTATGATTCACTTCACCCTGCGACGCGCCATCCCGAGGCGAGCCACGCGAACTACAATGCATCTCGATTCAGTGTCAGCGAAGCTGAGGGATCTGCTCCGCTGTATCGTAGGGTCATTACAAACTGCCTGGATGATGGGTGGCCCTGAAGAGCAGCGGAGCAGACCCTTCGCCCTCGCGTTTTTCAGCATGGCAATGGTGAGGGCATGGGGTGCTCGGCTCAGGGTGGCGCGTTCAACAGGACAGTGACTCGTGAAGCGGGATACAGTAAAGCACACATCAGAAGGCCATGAACGGCATCTTGGCCGGCTTCTTCTTTTGCGCGAACGGCCG
>DATBCN010000005.1:0-3208 GCA_036270475.1 Candidatus Angelobacter sp.
AGCGGCGCTGTCCGTGGCAAAGACCTCTTCAGAATTGCAGTCCATATTGCGGGTATCGTGCATCCAGTTGGCCACGGCTTCGCGGAATTCAGGAAGCCCCTCAGCCGGGCCGTAACTAAGCACGCCATCACGAACATGGCGGACGAGCTGCTCCTGGATCGTGGGGCTGATGGGAAAATCCGGATCCGCGGCCGTCAGCGGAATAACGTCAGCCGGTTGTTGCGCCCAGCGCAAGTTAAAGGCCCGTTCACGCAGAAGGTCCAGGCGGACAATATTGTCTGAGAATGAACCCGGCTCCGCGCCATTCGATTTGGCCATGGGCAGCAAAACAGTGCTGCCGATCTGTGGGGAGAGAAAATGCTGGGTCAATTCGCGGCCCCTGGCTACATACGGAGCGCATTGCTCGCGCCGTTCCCGGGAGTAGCGGGCAAGGGCCTGCTCCATGTCGGGGCCGGTCCTCAGGCTGTCAGCAAGCGCCACGGCGTCAGACACCGCGGATGAAACACCCTGGCTGGTAAAGGGGGAAAGCGGATGTGCGGCGTCGCCAATCAGCACCAGATTACCGCGATAGAAAGTTGGGACCAGGTCAGTTTCCAGCGGACACCAAAGATGTGTGCGCGAAAAATTGGTAATGCCCAGGAGATGCGGCACCGGCGCCGCCCAGTCCTCCACCAGCCCTTTCACGAACGCCGCGCGGGCCGGGGCCAGGTTTTCCATATCATCAGGAGGCGGAGGAAACCGCTCCGCGTCAAACTGTATATACCAGACAACGTGTTCGGCATCGACAGCCATGATTCCGAAGGCAATACCGCCGTTAGTGGCATGAAATTTGTTGAGATTGTTGTTCCCCCACCGGACCGTGCTTACGCAGCGCACCAGTCCCACGATTTCCAGCACCTTGGCCTGGGGCGCGGGCCATCCGGGAAATAGGGCTTCCCGTGCCTGTGAACGGATGCCTTCAGAGCTGATGTAGAGGTCAGCTTTTACGGTCTCCCCGGTATTCAAACGGGCCTCGGTGACATTTCCCGCGCGGTCAAAATCAAGACCGGCAAGCTCCGCGTCAAAGAACGGTCCCCCATCAGAGGGCAGGGCGAGCAGCAGGGCGGCGATGAGATCACGTCGGCGATAGCTGCGCGATCCGCCCGGAAGCGGTTGCTCATAGAGAATTTGTCCGGCAGCGTTGCGGCAGTAATAGCGATGCAAGGGAACTCCGCCGTGGTCTCCGGCAAGCACCACGCCAAAGCCCTGCATGCAATCAATGCCCTCAGGCATCAGGATGAAGCCCATGCCGGTTTCCTGGCCGCGGCGCATGCGTTCATACAGGCGGCACCGGTGGCCTTGCTTGCGTAGTGAAATCGCGGCCATCAGGCCGGCGACTCCAGCGCCAAAGATTGCTATCTCCATTTTGGCAATCCTAACAAAGAATTGTTTGCCGTACTTTGCAACACGAACTCAGGGTTGAACTGGCCCCGGCTTCAGCAGCCAGGAGCCACTGCCACAGTTGGAAAACATAAGGAAATCGTCGTACTCATTTATCTGGGCTACAAGAAAAAACCGCGAGCTTCCTATATGTGCAAGACGGTGCGGGAACGTTGCAATTTTGTCTGGCCGCGGCCTTGCCAAGTTAAGAAGATATTAAAACCACAAGGGCATCCCGCCGAGCAAGGAGAGCGGGAATGTGGTCTCACTGTCAGCAGGCTATGTTCCTGCAGCCACAGCAGCTCGCGCCCGGTTGCTGAAGATTGCCTGCATGTTGTCCGGTGAAAAGAACTCGGTTACCGGCACGGTGTGCGCCAGCATTCCAAAGAAACGGCTTCGCTGTTCCGGGTTCTCTCGTAACGCTTCCAAAACCTGCTGGACTTCAGCCGGCGGCGGTTCCAGGGCCGCGAGCTGCGTGGTCAAATCAAAGTAGGGCAGCTCCGCCTGGTTGCGGGTCTCTTCGTAGGCGGCCAGGGCTTGTTCCATGGGTTGGCGGCCGCTCAAACCAGCGTCAATGGCTTGCGCCAGCCATTCCGCGCTGCCAAACGCGTCCGTAATGCCTGAGGCAGTACATGGATCTTTCTGGTAGCCGGCATCGCCCACCAGCGCCCACCCCGGCCCATAAGGTTTGCGTACATGGCTGGGGATGGCGCCGCCCACATAGCGCGATTCACGCTTTCCAGCCTGCATGCGTTCCCAGAGCTCAGGAGCCTGTTCCGCAATCACCCTGCTGTGATGTTTTTCAACATTGGCTCGGATGGCCGGCAGATCACGGGCGGCAAAGGCAACGCCGATCAGAGATAGATTGTCATTGGTGTTATAGGCGAAAATAACGTTTCCTGGGCGCAGCCACAGGTGCCAGCCAATCATCGGAACACCGCTGAAATAGGCGTACCATGATCCCTCCAGCGCGGGGCCGGTCTTGTATTCCGGGGCCTGCACCGCTTTTGCCACCACGCTGAACATGCCATCAGCGCCAACAGTAATGCGCGCTTTCTCCGTGACTGTTGCGCCGTTTTTCTGGTGACCACGGATTCCGGTAACGCGACCATCCTCAAAGAGCACTTCCTGCACGGAGAAGCCTTCGCGCAATTCTGCGCCTGACTTTACCGCAGCATCAACCAAGATGGGATCAAGCTTGAGCCGTCGCGGCGCAAACGCTTCAGTGACTCCGCCTTCCGCCGGGACCGGCGATCCGGTCAAGGAGAACGCGCCGTAATCAAAATGGTTGGTAAGAATCGGCGGGCAGTTGGAGGCCTTTAGCGTATCCAGAAGGCCCCAGCGCTTCAGGCGGGCCGAGCCGGTCTGATGCACAAAGTGATTGGAAAATGGCATGTCGCTGGGGAAGGTCCCCCGGTCCAGCAGCAGGACTTTGTAGCCTTTACGCGCCAGCAGAAGTGCAGTGGGTGAACCAGCACAGCGCGCGCCTACAACAATGGCATCGTACATAGGGAGGCTCCTATACGTGCATGAAATTCTGCTTTCTGATTGACTTTCACGGGCAAATCGGGCGTTGTTGTCCCAAAACAGTCCTCAAATATTATAACTTTCTTAAAAAAGAAGATAGAATGCTTAGGTCCTTTAGAAACATGACCTTGGCGCTGGTCTTTAGTGCGCCCACGGCGAGGAGCGTTACATTGAAAACGAACCTGGAAGTGGTAAAAGGCATTTACGCCGGCGACGCCGAGCAGATTGCCCGGAACCTGCAATCGGCGCTGGCGCCACGCTT
>DATBCN010000006.1:0-2616 GCA_036270475.1 Candidatus Angelobacter sp.
CGCCATGACCACGCATTTCCAGGTTGAGACCTCTGATCTGCTCCGCCGCGCCTGCCCGCTGCTGCCGGAAACAGCCACTCAGCTTGGCGATATGCAGGTGCGCAACAAAGGGACAATCGGCGGAAGCCTTGCCCACTCTGACCCCGCGGCCGATTGGCCCGCGGCAATCCTTGCGCTCGATGCGGAAATCGTAGCCACCAGCGCCGAGGGCGACCGCGTAATCAAGGCCACGGATTTCTTTGTAGAAATGCTTACCACCGCGCTCGAACCCGGCGAGGTCCTGCGCGAAATCCGCATCCCCGCCGGCAAGAGCAATGCCAAGCCCGGACAAGCTTATGTAAAGGTCCGCCATCCTGCTTCAGGGTTCGCAGTGGTCGGCGTCGCCGTGAATCTTTCAATCGATGGCGGCAAGTGCCAATCCGCGGCCATCGGAATCACCTGCGTTTCGCCCAAGGCATATCGTGTGGCAAAAGTTGAAGGCGCACTCAAAGGCAACTCCCTGGACGCCAAAACCCTGGCTGCCGCGGCCGCATACGCCGCCGATAACGTAGACATAAACTCTGATCTCTATGCCTCTGCTGAGTATCGCAAGCAACTGGCAACTGTCTACACGCGGCGCGCACTGGAGATAGCTGCTTCACGCGCCAAATAATTCAGCTCAAATACAAAGGACACGAAAGCTCAACCAAGTCTTATGACATCACCTACTCCTCCGCTTCGTGTTCCTTTGTGTCCTTTGTGGTTAAAAGGTTTTCCTCATGAAGATTGAAGGCACGCAAAAAATCGACGCACCCCGCGCACTCATGTTTGCCGCGCTCATTGATCCTGCTGTCCTGCAAAAATGCATTCCCGGCTGTGAGCGTATGGAGAAGACCGGCGAGAACCAATACACCGCCAAACTCACCGCCGGAGTCGGCCCCGTCAAGGGTGTATTTAATGCCACCGTTTCACTGGAAGACATTATCGCTCCGCAGCACTACAAGCTGGTGGTGGAAGGCAAGGGTCAGCCTGGCTTTGTAAAAGGCTCTGGTGAACTGAATCTCACGGACGCAGGTTCTGCCACTGATATTCAATACACCGGCGAGGTCAACGTTGGCGGACTCATCGCCAGCGTGGGCCAGCGAATGATTCAGGCCACCGCCAACATGCTTGCCGGCCGTTTCTTCAAATCGCTGGAATCAGAAATGAAAGCGCAAGCCCAGCCTCCGGCGGAGAACTAAACCGGTTGGCCGTCCTCATTGAGCCGCGCGCGGCGACGGACCTCCGCCACGCTCTGGTTTACCAGCAGCTCTCCATTTTTAAAAACTTGTTTCAGTCGATCGTCCGGATCATCTACCCCGCGCCGCAGACGCGCCGTGTTCCACTCGCCGTTCTTAAAGTGCAGCGCCAGCCGTCCGCGTTTTGATGCTTTATCCCGGCCTTCCACCGGGTCCTTGAAGACATCGCGGTCTTCGCCATTCACCGTCACGTTAGAGCATTTAAAGGCAAACTGCTGCGTATCGCGATTGAGTTGCTGCAGCAGTGCTCCACCCATGCCAAAGGTGATGTTGTCGGCGGACCATCCTGCGCGATTCATGGCCGTGAGCGTGTCCTGGATCGTCCAGTAGTTCACGCCATCGCCCTGGATCACGCGAATCTTCGGGTTCAGCACACGATAGCCCTTCGCATTGGTCTCATGGCCGAATTTGGCCCCAAGAATTTCCAGGACCTTCAGCACCACCTCGCGCGGCTTGCCGGAGTCAGGCCGCACCACCAGCGTTCCCGTCCGATGCTCCACTTTTTCCCGCAGCACTTCGCCCCATAACTTTTCGCAAGCCTCGTAAACGTTATAGGAGTCGCTCACCACAGCCACCAGCCCGTCAGGAAATTGCGTAAGCATGTTCTCGTAGGCCTGGGCCTCATTCTCGCGGCCCCACGCCGTTATAGTGGAATGCTCGGCCGCTGGAATGCTGAAGCCTTCCATCTCCCTCGACTGATAAAACTGTTGCAACACCCTAACGCCGGCAACCGTGTCCGTGCCCTTAAAATGAATCAAGTGCGCTGCCGCGCCAATGCCGGCGGTCTCTTCACTGGAGACCCCGCGATAACCAAAATCATGGAGTTTGAAGTCAATCAGCGCCGGATCGCCGGACCGCTGTAGTGCCGCTACAATCACTCTGCGTATGGACTGTGACAACGTTGCTACCGTAATCGGATACCATACCTTGAGCAGCAGCGTTTCCAGGTAATTCGTCAGCCAATAGCATCGCGGATCAGTATTCTCAATCGTCATCAGCACGTTCTGCACGTCCACCAGGCTGCCTTCAGGCGCGGCCTTGATGATTACCGGCAACCTGCCGCCATGTGTGCGCACAATGTGCATCCAGCCATCAAAGTTAAAGATGCCCGGCGCAATGTGCCGGTCAACGAACTGCTGCGCCTCCACCACGTCTTCTTCGCTAACCACGCTCCCGCAAAGATATTTCAGCAGGTAATATTGCAGCCCAAAGAACAGCGTTTGCGGAAACATGCCGCCGCGCGATTCCAGATAGCTGTAAACGTGCTGGGTCCCCGGCGGATACTGCTTCCAGTGGGTGAACTTGTAGCTGTCGGTTTGGAGAACAAGGTTTCTCGATA
>DATBCN010000007.1:0-2282 GCA_036270475.1 Candidatus Angelobacter sp.
AGCTTAAGGCCCGCGTTCTCTCAAGACGGCTTGTCATAAGAAGAATGCCAATCAAAGGATCTGCAAAAGCTCTTTGGGGACTGCGCCATCATACCAGTGTGGCTGGCGTACCATCGCTCAAATGAAGAGGTTTTTCTTGAAAGAAATAGGCCATCTAACGTTTCCGCGGGCGGCACGTCTAAGGTCATTGTGAAAGTGTTCCTTGCTATCGCGTTTGCGATCTCAAGTCACTCTGCTGGCCCAAAAACCTGATTTGGCCTGGCTAGAGCGGCACGTTCAAGGGCAGGTGCTCACGTCGAGTCATGATCCGGCGGTGCAAATAACCTTTGCGCCGCAATTCAAAATATGCCGGCGGCCAGAGCTTTGTTCTAATGGACATTAGCTGCTATTTCCAGTTCTTCTCCGCTCCCGCCAATATTCCCGCAAAAATCTCAATGCCGTCCCACAAATTCTGCAGGCGCAGGTTCTCGTTTGCGCCGTGCTGGTTATTATCATGGTTTACGATCGGCAACCCGACCACCGGGGTCTGCAACACATCAGTAAACAGATACATGGGCACACTGCCGCCAAGCAGCGGCATTTTGATCACGGTTGTTCCCCCGGTTTGCTCGGATAAAGTCTGCTCCATGGCTGTGATAATCGGCCGCACCGCTGGATCATCCATGGCTGTGCGCGCCGCTTTATATCCCGGTCCCCAACTTACCTTGATGACCCGGGCATGTTGCCGCCGCGTCTCGATGTCCGGCGTCTCCCGCACAATGTAAAAACCCTGCCGCGTAATGAATTTCTCCACCAGTTCGTGGACCCGCTCCGGCGTCTGGTTGGGAACCAGCCGGAAATCGATAGACGCTTTGGCCAAGGTGGAAATAGCGTTCTGGGCTTTCTCTTCCACGTGTCCTGCTTCAATGCCGCGAATATTCAGCGCGGGCTGCGTAATTGCCAGCGGCAGCGCGGCCCCGGCACTTTCCGTCCACGCCAGGCCAAGCTCCTGTTTGAGTTGCTCGTCCACTTGCGGGCTTTGCGCGATGGCTTGCTTCTCGTCGGCAGTCAACGCCCGGACATCATCATAAAAACCAGGAACAAGGATGTGCGAATTTGCATTACGCATGTGGGCCAGCAGGTCTACCAGCGTAGCAGCGGGGTTCGGCGCCCAGTTGCCGTAATGTCCGTCATGCAGCACACGCGCCGGCCCATACACAGTTAGCTCCAGGTCGGTGACGCCGCGTGCCCCAAAATAAAGCTGCGGACGCCGCGTCTGGTTCACCGGCCCGTCGCTCAGTATCCAGACATCGCCTTTCAGCACGTCGCCATTCTGGCGGAATATCTCGGCCAGATGCGGTGAGCCCGCCTCTTCCTCGCCTTCAAAAAACACTTTCAGATTTACGCCAATGGGAATCTTGGCCGCTTTGAGCGCATCAATCGCCGTGAGCAGCGCCTGGATCGGGGCTTTATCGTCACTGGCTGAGCGCGCATAAATGCGCCACTCAGGATTGAGCGGCGCGTGCAGAGAGTCCAGCGGAATCGTCTTTCCATCCACTGGGCCATCGCGCAACACAGCCTGCCACGGATCACTCGCCCACTGGGCCTTGTCCACTGGCTGGCCGTCATAATGCGCGTAAAGCAGCAGCGTGTGTTTTGCGCCGGGCGAACTCAACTGTCCATACACCGCTGGCGGCGCTCCGGGCACGGCCAGAGCCAGCGTATCAAAGCCGCGCTGGTCCAGCAGAGTGCTGATGATGTCCGCGTTGCGCCGGATGTTGTCGCTGTCCGCGGCCACGTTCGGCAGCGAGAGCAGTTCCGCATAGCTGTGGACAATATCAACTTCGTGCTGTTGCCGATACTCCCGCACCGCCTTGCGCACGGCCTGCGGTGAGTGCTCCTGGGCAGCCGCAAATCCGCCCAGCGCGCACAGCATTCCCGCCATCATTGTCCATCGATGTTGTTTGAGCATGGCTGTAATGATAATGCAGGTAGAAGCCTTGAGACGATCTCGCAAGATCGCGGAATCATCTCCGCTGTGCAAGAAATATCTCACAAATTGCTTTGCAAGGGCCACGGCTTCAGCCGTGCCGCAAAAGCTACTTTTTCTTGGCCTTCTTTGCCGGAGCAGGCTTCTTCTTCTTTGGCGCGGGCTTTTTCGGCTGTGGCTTTTTCGGCGCAGCTTTGGCCGGGGCTTTTGCGGGAGCAGCCTTCTTCGCAGCAGCCGCAACCGGCGCGGCTTTCTGCCTGGCTGCCGTTGCTGCAGGTTTTACCGGAGCAGCCGCCGCTGGAGGTGCGCCTTT
>DATBCN010000008.1:0-2533 GCA_036270475.1 Candidatus Angelobacter sp.
AGGCGACGTGGCATCGGGAGAATCAGATCCTGCCATTTGGAATTGCAGGGGACTGAGCGGGCCCGCCAGTTGTCCTCTGCCTCCGGCTGGAACTGCGTCAAAGGCCTCTTGCGTGCCCTGTTCCAGCGCATTCACCAATGCAAGGTAAGCGCTCGGAATTACTAGCCCGGTGGCCGGATCGTGAGGCAGGGTTTTGGAAAAATTCCCGGCAAAGCCCTGGTCGCGATAGCGTTCTTCATCGCCGTTGGTAGGGTGCGGAAAGGCATTGATCACGGACTGGCGCGCTGCCTTGGCCGCATTCTTGCGGATCTTCTCCAGTTCGTTGCCGCGCTGCACCGGAGCGCTGCTGGGACCGACTTCAGCGGCTTCGGCTTTGGGGGTAAGAGTTGATGGAAGAACAGATCCTGCGGTTAGTACCACAGCTCCGGCGCCGGCCGTCTTCAAAAAGTCTCTGCGGCTGGAACTGGAGGAAGTTGCTGAAGCTCCATTATCGGGCGCGTTGTCTCTCGCAGAGGAAGCTGGATTGGTGGCTGAAAGTGTTGGCTCATTGCTTTTTTTCATGGGACTGCCTCCTGAAAAATTTTGGACACACGTATATTGCGCTCGGCAAGAAGCGCTTCCGTGCCGAGGTTTCAGTTACAAACAAAGATTCTTTAAAAAGGACAACGCTGATCGCGTAGCAGTTCCTGAGCACACGTATAACGTTGACGCTATACAGCCGCGTCCTACGCTGCAGTTGCTTGCAGACGAAGTCCTATTGTGAAATATGGGCTACCGCACTGGATCCGCCGCCAAATTGGAGATTCAGGCGGAAGATAACGAACCAGGCAAATGCGCTGTGGTCTTGACGTTTCGAACTTTAGAAATCATTCCGTCGTGAAAAACCCGGTCGAACAATAAAGTCACGAGCAATAGCCGTAGTAAAGCATTCAGAGCACAAAAAAGCAACGAGTATCAAAGTGAAATTCTGGAGAATGAGTTTCAAAACGGGAATTAAATTGGCCTGTAGTCAGCCATCGAATCGCGAAGAAATCAGCCATGCCATTTGCTGACGGTGGCCGGGCGGGTCTTCATGGCCCTTGCGATCTGCTCATTGCTGGCTCCGGCAGCGGCCCGAACTGGCAATTCTGAGCACGACGGTAAACCAGTTAACTGTTATTTCGTCCGTCCAAACGGCGCGTTCAAGTCTTGCATTTGGGAGAAAGAACGCGCCATCAAGTCAACAATGGCAAAACGCAGCTCACTCGTGTAACTGGCGCCGGCGGAATCTTTGAGCCAAAGTTGCTCGGTGGTGGGAAGCATTTCTGAAACAGTGATCTCTTCCCTTTTTTCATCCGGAGGATTCATCCGACGGACCGCGCGGCAAAAGTTTTCCACCAGGACTGGGCTGTCAAGGTCCAGATAAAAAGGTTTTATCTCCGAAACAGTCTTTATGAATGTCCGTCTGGGGATGCCATGCTTGTTCATCCACCGTCTCGCGCCCAGAAAGCGCATGGATTCGTCCTTTTCCCTGGCAAAAGCAAGTTGATCTTGGGTGAACCGCCACGTCTCTCGATGGATTACCAACTGGTCAATCAGCACGCGCGGCGCATGAGGCATGGGTTGGATCCACGTGGCCTTGTTCATTACAAACATAAAAAGTAGATCGGAAAATGCTTCAAGGATGTGAAAGCGCCGGCCTGTGGGTTGATGAATCGCATACAACTGCTCTTCCTCCTCCTGCAGTACCAGGTCCGCGATTGCATGCGAATCAAAGCCGCTGGGCGCAACTGCATCGGCTGTAGTGGCCACCAGAAAGTCATCCGGCCGCAAGAAGCCCTCACTGGTCCGGACCGTGGTGGTCGCGGTTTCATGTGTGTTTAGAATCTTGAAGCATGCAGATGAAAGGTCCCACTTGGTGGCCTCAACCAGTTCAAGCCGGTCCGGGTGTTGCTCCACCAGTGCGGCATGGCACAACGTATTCTTCCCGGAATGGACTTCACCCAGAACATACAAAAGATTCCCGTGTTTGATATCTTCCACGCTGGCTGCGGCCAGCATAAGGTCAGGACAAAAATAGCGGACAGGATAAAATCCAGGGCCACGTTCCGGAAACAGGCTGTCGATTTTTTCTTTTAGATCGCCGCTCTTTAAATAAATAGCAGTTTTATCCGGATTCACCGGCAGGATCTCGGCCCATTTTTTACGAAACAACTGATCAACATCCGCCAATGAAGACGCGCTAAGCAGCTTTGGCTCCGTATACAGCCACCAAGCCAGTAGCCTAATTTCAGGACACCCTCCTGCGCCACTGATCTCGCTCAAAGTCTGCCGGAATAAACGATGAAATTCCAATGCCATGGATTGCATCAGCCAGCGCAGGCTCTGCAGCAACAGCGAAAGAGCCGGGAGAACAGGGGACAGCAACTCGGGCGTGATCCGGAGGGCAATGTCTCTCTGGCAATCCTCGTACAAGATGGTGCGGCCGCCGTAGGTAGCTCCGGCATTGCGCAGACCCGGAGTGTTTGTAATCGCTGCAAACGTTTGTTCCGCT
>DATBCN010000009.1:0-1519 GCA_036270475.1 Candidatus Angelobacter sp.
CAGTCTTGCTGTCTTCCTTAAGCTTTGTTGAAAATACGATTTCCATGCAATTTCCCCCTGTCAAAATAAGCCCTTCCAGCGCACAGTATACCGTATGTTCGCCAGCAAAACAATAGCGAATATGGCCATGGCCCTTTTCCGCCTCATGCGCCGAATAGGTCATGCGGCGGACCGCATTGGGCCATACCAGCCCGTGCCAAACTAATGCCAAACTACTCATGCCAAGCTTATGTGGCACAGCCGCCCTCGGCTGTGGACGCGCATAGCGCGGTTGAATGAAAGCGCATTGCGCGGGTCAGCGGCCGTTAGGCGCGTCGCGAAGTTACCCAGTGCGGCCCGAGGGCGCGCATCGTGCGCTGAAGGGAAAGCGCTGGGGTGAATCTCCGCGCCTCTGCGTCTCCGTGGTGCCATTTCGGTCCTCCACAATCCCGCAATTCCGGAGAAGTTTGCCCCGCCTCCATCTTCTACAGTTGACGTTGCAATAACCTTAATAACTGTTTGAGGAGGCAACATGCATCGCTTTCTGCAAATCACTATGGCAACGTTGCTGTTCGCGGCACTGTCTGTTTCTGCCAACGCCCAGAACCTTCCCGCCGAGGATGACGCGTGGGTCACCGGCAACGGCACGCAGGTTGATTTTGCCAATTTCGGCAACTTGAACATCGGTCAAATGCTGGGTTCAACGCCGGTCAACACGGTGGTATCGTTCACCGGAGTCCCTCTCAGTTCCTCGCTGGGCACGGCAGACACGCTGGTGTCCCGCGGCAGCGCGACAGTCGGCGCTAATTTTTCCGCTACGCTTGCGCTCAAGGGCCTCAGCCTGGCCTCCAGCCCGGACATGACCCTACGCGACGGACGTGTCTATCACATCGCGGTCGGCCTGGCCAACCAGACCGGCACGGGACAAATTAATTTTGCCCTGACCACCTCTGAAGGCGGGACCTATTCTTCCAGCTTTACCGTTACTCCGGTCTTCACGCTCACCAACGTGAATAATCCATCGGAGCCGGCGCACGTTATCAATTGCGCTACCGATCCGGGCGTGACCTGTTCTTTCCCCATCAACGGCAGCGGTAACTGGGTGCTCACTTCAAGCACCGGCTTTGATCCGCAATCCCAGGGCATTCCGATTGTTCCTTCCGGCGTGGCGGTTGGCGGGTACACAACCGTAGGCCATCCACGCTCTGGCGGCATGCAGGTTGGCTGCGGCGGCACCAAGTCATCTGGCTATGGCTGCGGTCAAAATAATGAATTGCACGGTGAAGGCTCCATCGGTCAGGCGATTCATGGCACCAAACCGCCATCGGATTGCGCCAATACCCCGCCACCACCGCCCGCGCCTTCGCCAACTCCTGTTCCTACAGGCGGCTGTGCCAGCACAATCGGCGGCGGAACGGGATGCACCGCGGGAGCCGCTCCACAGCAAAAAACCGGGCACGCATCTGCCACGCTGCAAACACAAACGCTGTGCGCTGCTACTTTTACTACCAACTAAGAATTAAAAAAGAGAGCACGGAAA
>DATBCN010000010.1:0-5180 GCA_036270475.1 Candidatus Angelobacter sp.
CCGAGCACCGGAGGCCGCATGTTCCCTGGGCCGTGGTCCCCAACGGACGCCGCGCTCTCGCCCGCATGAGCGCCAATTTTTACGGCCATCCGGCGGAAAAGCTCAAAATCATCGGCATTACCGGCACCAACGGAAAAACCACCACCAGTTTTCTATGCGAATCCATTCTTCGCCATTGCGGCAAATCGTCCGCCCTGATTGGGACCATTGAATATCACGTTCCCACAAAAGCGGCGCAGCCAGGAGCGCCTGCCGCATATCGCGTATTGCCCTCGCCGCATACCACGCCGGAAGCGCTGGAACTGAACCAGATTTTTGCCGATGCCTTTGCCGCCGGCGCGACCCATGCCGTGATGGAAGTTTCATCGCACGCACTGGCGCAGGAACGCGTGTGGAGCTTGCCTTATGAAGTGGCGGTCTTCTCCAACCTCACTCGCGACCACTTGGATTACCACAAAGACATGGACAGCTACTTTCAGGCCAAGGCCGTCCTCTTTCTGGGCTGCGGTGCCCGGCCGCCGCGTGCAGCCGTAATCAATGCGGACGATGAATATGGGCGGAGCATGGCGCAAACCAAGGCCACGGGAAGCGAGCAGATCATCCTGTATGGAATCCAGAACGGCGATTTCCGCGCCACCAATATTGCCCTGAAGACGGACGGCACGACCTTTGATCTGGTCACAACCGGCGGAATGGCGAAGATCGAGACGGCGCTGATCGGCGGCATCAATGTCTATAACATTCTGGCCGCGGCAGCGGCCACTTTTGCCTGTGGATGCTCGCTTGCACAGATCGCCGAGGCAATTTGCAGCTTTAAACAGGTCCCGGGCCGCTTTGAAAAAGTGGATTGCGGCCAGCCCTTCGCGGTGATTGTGGACTACGCCCACACGGACGACGCGCTGCGCAACCTCACATCCATTGCGCGTGATTTTGTCCAGCGCGGGCTGGGACTGGGCCGGGTAATCACCGTTTTTGGCTGTGGTGGTGACCGTGATCGCAGCAAGCGTCCGCTCATGGCGGAAGCGGCGGGCCAGGGCAGCGATTTTGTGGTTCTCACCTCTGACAATCCGCGCAGCGAGGAACCGCTGCAGATCATTAATGATGTGCTGCCTGGATTGCGCAAGACTGGCAAGCGGTTTGAAGTGGAGCTCGACCGTAAAAAAGCCATCCGGTTGGCGCTGATTGAGGCCATGCCCGGCGACATGGTACTGATTGCCGGAAAGGGACATGAGAAAGTTCAAATCACGCGCGAAGGTACATACCCTTTCGATGATGTGCAGGTGGCGCGGGACGCGTTACAACAGATGTGCTATACGAAGGGAGGAGGCGCGCAATGAAGTTGCCGTTGTGGCGAATCGCCGAGTTCGTTGGGGCCAAAGGCGAGTGCGACCAGGAAGCAGTTGCCATGGGCTATTCCATTGATTCGCGCACGCTCACTCCTGGCGACCTGTTTATTGCCATTGCCGGTGAACGCTTTGATGGCCATGAGTATGTAAATGCGGCGCTGGAAAAAGGTGCGGTAGGCGCCATTGTTGATTCAGGTATAGCCCACGCGGACAAACAATATGCCGGCGGTCCGCGGCGGGTGCTGCGCGTGGAAGACACAATTAAAGCGTTGCAGTCGCTCGGCGCGGCCGCGCGAAGACTGTGGGGCAAGCCGCTGCTGGCCGTAACCGGATCTGCCGGCAAGACCACGACCAAGGAAATTCTGGCGGAGGTTCTGGCCACGCGGTTTCGCGTGATGAAAAGTTCCGGCAATCTCAACAACCACATTGGGCTGCCCCTGCAACTGCTGAAGCTGGAAGCCGAGCATGACCTGGCCGTGGTGGAAATGGGAATGAACCATGCCGGAGAGATTCGCGCGCTGGGCGCGCTGGCCCACCATGACCTGGCCGTGGTTACAACCGTTGCTC
Organism: Candidatus Angelobacter sp.; assembly: GCA_036270475.1. Classification (GTDB taxonomy): domain Bacteria; phylum Acidobacteriota; class Terriglobia; order Terriglobales; family Acidobacteriaceae; genus Angelobacter. The sequence continues at coordinate 1,914 of DATBCN010000010.1, forward strand.
CGGTGCATCTGGAGTTTTTTGGATCGCTGGCGGAAATTGCCCGCGCCAAATACGAGATTATTGAAACACTGCCTACTGCCGGCGTGGCCGTGTTGAATGCCGATGACGAATATGTTTCCCAGTTTGGCCGCGATTTTAAAGGCAAGGTGGTGACTTTTGGCATTCGCCGCGCGGCGGACGTGAGCGCGCAAAAGGTCAACCTGAACGGAGCAGAAGGCTCCACGTTTGAGCTGGCGGCCGGCAGCGTACGCGAACCGGTGACATTTCCGCTGGTGGGCGAACACAACATTTATAACGCGCTGGCTGCGGCCGCGGCGGCAATGGAGCGCGGCATCACGCCATCACAGGCGGCAGTGGCGCTTTCCAGTATTCGTCCGCCGGACAAACGCGGCCAGGTGTTGCACATTGGCGGCGCAACCTTGATTAATGACTGCTATAACTCCAACCCGCGGGCGCTGGCGGCGATGATCGATACGCTGGCCAGCATGAAGGCGCAGCGGCACATTCTAATCGTCGGTGAAATGCTGGAGCTTGGGCCCACGGCTGAAGCTCTGCACCGCGAGTCTGGCCTTCACGCGGCGGAAAAGAAGATTGACCTGGTGATTGGCGTCCGGGGTTTGGCCAAGGCCGTTGCGGAAGCGGCTTGCGGCGCGGGCACACAGGCGCAATTTGTGGAAACGCCGGAACAGGCCGGTGATTGGCTGGCGCGCAATCTTCGCCCCGGAGACGCCGTTCTGCTGAAAGCCTCACGCGGTGTGAAGCTGGAGCGCGCGCTGGAGATGTTGCAGGATAAGGTTCCCGCGAAATAGTTTTTCCTCATCGTGCTGGCCTTCACTGATTATTGTAAAGTGGCATATTAGACTGCCTGTTTGTGCGCTGACCTACCGGAGGAATATTGCTTTACTGGCTTCTTTATCAACAGTTGTTCGCGCATTTTCCTCCCTTCCGTATTTTTAAGTACGTCACGTTTCGAACAGCTTTTGCCAGCCTGACCGCTTTATTCATGGGCCTGATTATTGGTCCGGCCATTATCCGCCAACTGCGCGACTTCCAGATTGGCCAGTACATCCGCGAAGAAGGCCCCAAAGGCCACCAGAAAAAAGCCGGCACCCCGACCATGGGCGGCGTGCTGATTACCATCGCCATGATTGTGCCCACGCTGCTTTGGGCCGATCTCTCCAACACATATATATGGTTGGCGGTTTTTGCCACCATCGCCTTTGGCGCCATTGGTTTTGCCGACGACTATATTAAGGTGGTCCGCAAAAGAAACCTGGGCCTGACTGGGCGCGCCAAGTTGGTCCTGCAATTCCTGGCTGCCGGATGCGTTGGCATTGCGCTGGTTACTCTCACCGCTACACGCCAGTATTCCACCCACCTGATGGTGCCGTTTATCAAACAGTTCCGGCCTGACCTGGTGATTGAGAGCTTTCGCCACTATCCGCATTTGTGGTGGCTGGCGTTTATTCCGTTTGTGCTTTTTGTCATGCTGGTGCTGGTTGGCTCCAGCAACGCCGTAAACCTTACCGACGGGCTTGACGGCCTGGCCATTGGCTGCACGGTGATTGCCGCCGGAGCGCTCACTGTTCTTACGTATCTCAGCGGGCACGCGGTGTTCTCAGAATATCTGGAACTGCAGAAAATGCCCCAGGTGGCGGAGCTGACGGTCTTTTGCGGGGCCATGGTGGGATCAAGCATCGGCTTCCTTTGGTATAACGCGCACCCGGCGGAAATTTTTATGGGTGATGTTGGCTCGCTGGCGCTGGGCGGCGCTATTGGCACCGTGGCTGTCATCATTAAGCAGGAGTTGCTGCTGCCCTTCATCGGCGGGATCTTTGTGCTGGAAGCGCTTTCGGTCATTATCCAGGTAGCATCTTACAAGCTGCGCAAAAAGCGCGTGTTCAAGATGGCTCCCATCCATCATCACTTTGAGCTGGCGGGATGGTCTGAGTCCAAAATCATTATTCGCTTCTGGATTCTGGCGCTGATCTTTGCGCTCTTTGCCTTGACGACGTTGAAGTTGCGTTAGCGTGAAGATTTGCACAAGCGCCGTGCATTCTGCGGCTTTTGGCGCGAACAAAACCGTGGCACAATGAAACAGAACGCGGGCTAAACAAAGATGGAGTTAAAGAACAAACGAGTTCTGGTGGTGGGACTGGGGCGCTCCGGCGTGGCATCAGCATTTTTTTTGCAGGAACACGGCGCCAAGGTCATCGTCTCTGACTCCAAGAGTGAAGCGCAGTTGCAGAAGGAAGTTCCTGCGCTGCTGGACCGCGGCATCTCGATTGAAACCGGGCAACACGGCCAGCGTACCTTCCGTGACCAGGACCTGATCGTGGTAAGTCCCGGCGTCCCCTCTGACCAGCCGCAGTTACAACATGCACGCTCGCTGGGAATCCCCGTGATCGGCGAAGTTGAGCTGGCCTTTCGTTTTCTCCAAGGTAAGGTGCTGGCGATTACAGGCTCCAATGGCAAGACCACGACGACCACGCTCGTCGGCGAGATTCTGGCCAAGAGCGGCAAAAAGACGCTGGTGGGCGGCAACATTGGTACGCCGGTAATCTCACTCGCAGGCCAGTCGACGCCGGACACAATGGTGGTACTGGAAGTTTCGAGCTTCCAGTTGGAAAGCATTGAGCAGTTCCGGCCTTGGGTTGCGGCGATCCTGAACATTACCCCGGACAATCTGGACCGCCATCACACCTTCCAGGCGTATGTGGACGCGAAGGCCCGCATCTTTGAGAATCAGCACGCTGCGCGCGTTGGCGAAAACCTGCACGCTGGCGATTTTGGCGTATTAAACGCCGACGACCCTGCTTGTGTGGCGCTGAAAGACAAAGTCAAAGGCTCGCTGCTGTGGTTCAGCCGCAAGCAGAGCGTCGAGAGCGGCGCGTTCGTTAAAGGCGACCAGATTATTTTTCGCCAAAACGGACAGGAGCAGCCGGTGCTCAGCCGCGCGGACATTCCGCTGAAGGGCGACCACAATCTGGAGAACGTGCTGGCCGCTGTCGCCATGAGCATGGTTGCTGGCTGTGCGCCGCAGCAGGTGCGCCAGGCTGTCCGGGAATTTCATGCCGTGGAGCATAGGCTGGAATTGGTGGCCACCATCAACGGCGTTGCTTTCTATAACGATTCCAAAGCCACCAACGTTGACGCCGCGGTGAAAGCCCTGGAGTCATTTCCCGCCAACATCCACATTATTCTTGGCGGAAAAGACAAAGGCAGTGACTACACGGTGCTCAATCCGCTGCTGCGCGAGCGGGCCAA
>DATBCN010000011.1:0-3424 GCA_036270475.1 Candidatus Angelobacter sp.
GCGCGCTGTATCCAGTTGCTTTGCCGTGCGGCCGGCCACGGCGCAACTGTTGTCCTGGACGTTTACCAGCACCAGTTCGCGCGGCTTGAGGTCCATTTGCGCAACCGCCATCGCGTAAATCGATAGCTGTAAGCTCTCCTCAGCAAACTTCCGGTCTTTCGGCGCGCCGGTCTTGTAGTCGATCACCCGCACAACGCCTTCATCGAGCAGGTCAATGCGGTCAATCCGGCCCCTGATCTCGCGCCCGCCCAGCTTGAAGCTGAATTTGTGCTCGGCGGCGATCACATTCACGGAACCTCTTGGGCTTGCGATCAGCAACGTCCGCAATTGGTCCTCACCCCGCTCCTCATACATCTTCCGCTGGACCGGATCATCAATGTAGCCTTTGGCAAACTCATGCCGGAAGGCTTCGATGGCATCCTCAATGCTCATCTCTTTCTCGTGCGCTGCCGGATCATAGTAGTGTTTCAACACCGTGTGGATGGCAAAGCCATATTGCATGGCTGCCGCGGCCTCGCCGGGAATTCTCCAATCGCGCTCCAGCTTGAACTTCATGGGGCACGTGGAGTAGCTCTGCACCGCGTTCGCGCTCAAAGCCATTTCGTCCTTGGCAAAGACTGGCGGCAAAAGCATCCATGCTCCAACCGGTGATGGCTCCAGGGGCAGCTTGGCTGACTGCGCGCCGTTGCTGTTCCGCGTGGTCAGCGCCGCATTCAACCTTCGATCACCGATCAGCGGACGCAGAAAGCCCGGCGGCGTGGGGTCCTTCTTTCCTTTTCCCGGACGTGAGCCAATGCTCAGCCGGTCGCGCGCCCGCGTAATGGCCACATAGAACAGCCTGCGCTCTTCCTGATCGTGTACCAGCTTGCCCTCTCCCACCGCGATTGAGCTGCGCAACGCCGGCGGAAATTCAAACAGGCTTTCCTTGAAATACGTTGGAAACGCCCCGGAGGTAACACGCAGCAGCCATACGTGGGAAAACTCCAGTCCTTTGGCGGCATGCACGCTCATCAACTGCACCGCCTCGGGATGCCGCCGCTCCAGCTCCGCCATCTGCTCTTCCGTGTACAGCGGAAGAATGCCGCGGCCCTGCTGGTAGTACTCAAGATATTGCAGGAACTCCGGCAAGGAATCGTCCCGGACAAAAGCCTTCTCCACCCATGCGGCGGCAAAGCGCAGTATCGCCCGTACCACCGGGTCTTGTTCCGGCAAGCCAAACTCACGGATAAGATAAGTAATGGCCGCTTCCGCGTTCAGTTTCTGTTCTGCGATAAACCCGCGTGCTTGTTTGATGGCCGCCAGCACTGGCTCAGCCGACTCCAGCGTCAACAATACGGCACGGAAACTTTTCTGTCCGCCGGCAACCCCCAGTTTTTTCCTCAAATCGTCGGCGGAGACATTGAACCTGGGCAGCGCGCACACGCGGAACAGGCTGTCCACGTCATTGTCATTCCCCACTGCGCCTGCCACGGCAAGCAGGTCGCGCGCCATGGCCGTTTCCAGCACGTTGAGTCCCGTCACAATAAACGGAATATCGCGTGCCGCCAGTTCCGCCATCAGGTCTTCACGCTGCATATGCTGCCGATACAAGACCGCCATCGAACACTCGTCGGCACGGCCGCGAAGCTGGGCAATTTCTTCCCCAATCACAGCAGCTTCGCCTTCGTGCGAATCGCTCAGTACGATCTCCACCGGCTCGTCAAAAACAAAGAGCCCGCCTTCCCGGTCACGGCGGTCGCGACCGGACTCAAGCTGCGCCCGCTGGAACTTCACCCTTTCACCCAGCGATTGCACCGGAGGGTTTTCATTGATCGCCGCAAACGCCACCCTCAGAATATTTTCCCGCGATCGCTGGTTTTCATCCAGCACCACGCCATCGGTCTTGGGAAAGCGCTTCTGAAACTCCTCAAACGCGGCGCTCGACGCCCCGCGAAAACGGTAGATGGCCTGGTCCGGATCGCCCACGGCAAAAATATTTTGCTCATCACCCGCCAGCAGTTGCGCCAGGATGATATTGCTGGAGTTGCAGTCCTGAAATTCATCAATCAGGATGAAACGCGCCTTCCGCCGCTCCCGCTCCAGCAGCGCCGGGTCTGACTCCAGCAACCGCACGGCATTGCGGATCATCATGCCGAACGTGCCCAGGTTCTCGCGTTCCAGCAGCCGCATGGAGTTGGTGTAAACGCGCGCAATCTCCTGCCAGCGGGCAATGATCTCCGGCCCGCCCATCTCTTCCACTTCCTTGGAGCGGCAGTTGCGCGGCATGTCACTGCCTGCTCGCAGGCAATCCACGTACTCCTGGAACCGTTCCGGCCCCACCAGCTCTTCATGGCAGCGATCAAAAAAATTCTTCAGGTCTTCAAGAAACTGGCCCAGATCGGCCGGCTTGATAAAGCGCTTCAGCCCAAGCTGGTCAATCCGCTGGCGCAGAAAAACGTAAACATCTTCCGGCAGCAACAGGTTAAAGTCTTGTCCCGCGCGCTTGAGAACACCCAGGCAGTAGGCATGGAACGTTCCGGCAAAGATACTGGTTTTAAAAACTGGCGCTTTGCGGCGCAGACGCTTCTCCACCCGTTCCTTCAACTCAGCAGCCGCATTGTCAGTAAACGTAATGGCCAGAATTTCTTCCGGCTTGGCGTGGCCCTGTTCAATCAGCCAGGCAATGCGCTCCACCAGCACCGTGGTCTTGCCCGTTCCCGCGCCGGCCAGCACCAGCATGGGACCTTGAGCGTGCTCAATGGCCTGTTTTTGTCTCGGATTGGGAGTAAAAGTCGCCACCATAAGTAGATCTGTCCTTATTATGCGAATCTAAGGCGAAGGGGGCAATGGCTAAATGGAATTAAGTTGAGGAAAAGCTGTTTATATCCTGGATGATTCTCGCTTCAAGGCCCCGCCTGGCTCACGGCGCATCCGCTTTCATGGACTTAATGACCTGTCTTGCCTGCCAGAGATGGCGGCGATCATGCGCCCCAATAATGAGCAACCCTGATCCCACGGTGAAGCGCAGAACGCCGATAAAGGGGTTCTTAAACCGTATCCGATTCAGGTCCAACTGCTGGGCGTCGCGGACCATGGCCCGCGTCTGGTCATGCGCCGCGATAAAAGCGCGCAACACCTCTGCTCCTACCTTCTTGACAGTCGGCAAGGCTTTTTTCGGCGACTTCATCTTCCTTCTTGGCGGTGGTTCCAGAACGCCGATAAACCATCGCGCAAACCAACCCGGCTGGATCGGGTCATGCCGGGGACGTTGGCCACCCTGAACGCCATTTACCGCTTCGCGTAACGCCGTAGCATAGAGACAATTCACTTGCGTCATATGGTCCAGACACTGCGCCACGCTCCAGCCTGTTCCTCCGCCCGGCTGCCAGTTGAGTTGCTGGTCACTGAGAGAATTCACAAGCTGCCGGGCTTCGTCGTCCGCGCG
>DATBCN010000012.1:0-3459 GCA_036270475.1 Candidatus Angelobacter sp.
CGGCAGTCTTTGCGAACGGTCCAATTCAACCGCTTTACTTGCTACAAAGGACCCTGGCTGCTTTCGCCGTAGATAAGGCGCAACCACGGGGAAAGACTGATGAAACGCCCATCGCCTTTTTCAGGCCATGGAGCAACGCGATAAAGGGGGCAGGTTGGCGGCTTTATCGAAAAATACCGGCCGGATTGCTGCCGTGGTTGCGTTTCTCATCTTTTCAGCGTTCCTTACTTTTCTGGGTTTCTATTTTGCATGGAGCCAAATCCACTCGCCGGACTGGAAGGGCAAAGCCTCATTGGCATTGCTTCTTCCTTATGCCATGGTCAACCGGATATTCCATTGGTTCTCCGGCCCTGCAGCGCTCTCAACCCCGGTTTATTACGCTGCATTCACCCTTGGGTCCCTTGCCCAGTTGTTGTACTACTTTGCAATTTTCACTCTGCTACGGCGCTTCCTATCAGCCTTGCGGCGTCCGCAGCGGATTTCAGCAAGAGCAAGAGAACGATAGCCAGAGAAAGGTAAGGAGAAAAGAAATGATCAAGTCGCACAAGAAGCTCTTCACCGCACTCGCCATGTTTCTGCTGGTTGGAGTGCCGCTCTTCGCCTTCAAGGTCCCCATCCACCTTGAAATCACAAAAACAGTGCTCAAAGCCATCTCCAAGACCGTGGGCAGCAATACCTACCAGTTCACTGACAAAGCCATTGAAGAAGTAATGAAAGCCAACCAGAATACCGATGAGTGCGTCTCCTGCCAGTTCCACTCAGAAAACCATTTTGACGGCGAGAACTTCACCGGCGGCTCACAACGGCTGGTGAACCTGAAGGCCCAGGTACTGAAAGACCTCTCCGGATCGTCGCCCAACGGCGCAAAAGCCCGCGAGCACCTTGGCCAGGCCCTGCATACGGTGCAGGATTTCTATGCCCACAGCAACCGCGTGGAAGCCGGCTTGAGCGGTTTTGACAACTCGCTGGGCGTAAGCGTTTTCAGCGGATTGACCGCCACCACCCAGACCTGCCCCACGAACCCCGCAATACTTGGCGGCGCTGGACTTACATCGATTACCTCCGGATACTTTCCACTGCCCAGTCCATGCAATGGATCGATTCCCGCGGGCAAATGCCGCCATGGCAACGATGAAAGCTTCGGCGTCCTGGATAAATGCGACGGCATCAACAAGGATTCACCCACGCGGCCCAACTATGCCGCGGCGCATGCCCTGGCCATTACCGCCACGACTCGTTTCGTGAACGATCTGATCCTGAGCGATTCTTCCATCACCAACAATGCCAAGGCGGTCAAGGCGTTGATGGGTGTTTCCACCACGCTGGGCATGGTGGTTGACACAACGGGCAGCATGGGCGACATCATTGCCTCGGTAAAATCGAACATCGGCAGCATTGTGAGCAGCGTTGTGGGAACTCCGGACGAGCCAGACCAATATCTCCTCTCCCCCTTCAACGATCCTTTCTTTGGGCCATCCACTAGCACCTCTGACTCCGGCCCGTTCCTGGCCCAGGTAAACAGCCTGTTTGCCTCCGGCGGCGGCGACTGCCCCGAACTGGCCATGCATGGCCTGCTGGATGCGGTGAACACCGCGGATGAACAGTCCACGCTCTTCCTGTTTACTGACGCCAGCGCAAAAGACTCCAGTCTTGCCGGCAACATAAGCTCGGTGGCGACGAAGAAAAAGATCACCATCAATTACGCCTTGTTCGGGTCGTGCTCGCCCATCGATCCCGGATATATCTCCACGGCCGCGGCCACCGGAGGCCAGGTCTTTTTCCTTGACCGCTTTAGTGAAACCGGCGCGATCTTCCCGCTGGTTACGTCGCAAATCGGCGGACCGCAGGTCAACATCGTGCATGACGTAGGCACGCTTTCCACCAGCCGCGAAGTGCTCTTCCCCGTGGATACGCTGGTTACATCCCTGACCGTATCCACCAGCCTGGATTCGGTGAGTTCCATTACTCTTACGCGTCCGGACGGCACCGTGGTCAGCGCCGCTGATCCTGGCGTAACCATCACGAGCCTTTTCCGGGGGAGCATTTTCCAGATCACCAATCCGTCAGTGGGAAATTGGGACCTACACGTTGCCGGCAGCGGAAACTATTCCGTTGACGTGCGCGGCAAAGGTTCGCGTGACCTGATCCGGCAACTCCCCAATTTGAGCTCATTTAATTTTGTCATTCTCACGGGACGCATTGCCCATGAGGGATATTTCCCCATTCCCGGCCAGCCGGTTGTGGGCGACACGCAAACGGTTGTGGCCCGCGTGAACGGCAACACCAGCAATATAAATTTCACCCTGGTAAGTGAGACCGGCGGTCTGTTGCAGCCGCTTACGCTGACGCAGGGCGATCCTAACGCCATGCCGGACGACTTTGTGGGCACGGCAGCGCTTCCCACACAGCCCTTCCGCGTGCTTGCCGTGGGCAAGGACGGAAGCGGCGCAACCTTCCAGCGGACCCTCTCCGTATTGTTCCGTCCGGAAACCGTTCGCGTTACGCCCACCACCTTCCTCTCCGACGGCTTGCCGCAAGGCGTGGCGACGTCACTGGTGTTCGCGGTGCAAAACCTGGGCGCAGCGGACACCTTTACCATGAGCGCGAATGACGGAGCGTTCTTTGTCAGCTCGGTCTCGCCTTCATCGCTCACCTTGCCGGCCGGCGGCACGGGGAATGTGACCGTCAACCTGTTTGTGCCGCTTTCCGCAGCCAGCGGCACCAACGATTCTGTCACTCTGCTGGCCACCAGCACAACGGATTCCAACATCAACAACAGCGCGGTGCAGACGCTTGAAGTTTCCGCGGGCGACGTCACGCCTCCGTCAATCACCGCCGCGGCAAATCCGGCTTCCCTGTGGCCGCCCAATGGCAAGATGGTTTCGGTTGTGGTCTCCGGGACCGCTACGGATTCGCAATCGGGCGTAAACGCCGGCAGCGGAGCATTCACCGTAACCGATGAATACGGCCTGGTACAGCCTTCAGGCTCATTCACCATCAACGCGGACGGAAGCTATTCATTTACCGTCTCGCTGGAAGCCTCCCGCCAAGGCGACGATCTGGACGGGCGGCTCTACACAATTAACATCCAGGCCAGCGACAACGCCGGGAACCTGGGTTCAGCGACGGCTACGGTAGTTGTCCCGCACGATCAGGGTCAATAGGGCACTGACGAAAGACGGCTGACAACGGTCCGTGATTTGGGCCGAACAGGGCAAGCGTCCAGGAGAAATTTTCCAGGACCTTTGCCCTGATTTTTTTGCCGGCCTGACTTATCTATATCCATGTGGCGCCGCCGCCCTCCGGCGCCCGGGGTTTAGGCCCTACGGTCAAGGTAGAAGAACCAGCCATTGCGGCACGAGCTACTATGATGATCTTTATTCGCCGGCAATCTCAAGCGGCCGCCTCAGCCGGGGAGACCTTTGCGCTGCCAAGCTTTATCTCCTGGGGCAGAAAGAT
>DATBCN010000013.1:0-6731 GCA_036270475.1 Candidatus Angelobacter sp.
CCATTGCTCACCAGCACTCCAAAAGCGCCTTGCTGCACAATCACAAAAGTGTCGCAGCATTGAACGTAGTAAAGATCATCTTTGCCATCACGATTGAAATCCGCTGTAGCAATTTTCGAGAGGAGAAAAGTATTTGAATCGGGCGGCGGCTGCGGGCCAATACCAATACCGCTGGTGATCTTCTGCGCCGTCACTCCGCCTTTGCCGTTGCCCAGGCTCACATATACGGCGTTTACCGGAGAATTAGTGCCGGTAGCGATGTCGGGATTGCCGTCGCGATTGAAATCTCCCACGGCGATCGTCCCCGCATTGGGAGCTCCGGGGATGTCATGGTGGGGCTGAAATGTTCCATCGCCATTCCCCAGCAGAATGCCCACCTTGTGCGCGGTGTCTGCGCCGGTGTTCACGACCACAAGGTCCATTTTTCCATCTTTGTTCCAGTCCACCGCGGCTATGGCCAGCGGCGCGGGGCCGGTGGCGAATTCAAGTTGCGGGCGGAAAGTGCCATCGCCATTGTTTATCAAAATAGAAACAGTGTTGGCGTTGGTATTCACTGTCGCCAGATCGGGAATGTGGTCGCCATTGAAATCAGCCACGATTAGCTGGGCTGGCCCGGCTCCGACTGGGTAACTTTTTGTTGAAAAACTCTGACTAAAACAGGTGAGTGACGCGGACAGGAAAAAAGCAACAACGAAGAGGTATTTCATGGGGCTTGCTCCAAACCGGGAAACAGCTCGCGTGGTGAGATGTGCTCGCCAAAATCCGAGTTGCTGCAGGTTTGCGCAACAAAATTACTTAGCTCTGATTAGCTAAGAGGCCATCTAGCCATTCATAATGCTCTGAAAAGGCACGGTTTCAGCGGTGCCGCATGAAAGCTCCGTAAATCGAGGGCTTTAGCCCCTGAGGGGAACTTTCAATCCCTATTCGCATTTAATTTAGATAGCTCGATGGCAGACGAGTAGAGGATATAAAGCAAAAAAGCCCGCCATTGCCGGCGGGCTTTGAACTTTCAAAGCTTTGCAGAATTTAAAAGCCTTGCAGATTAATGGTTGGTCTGTTGCGCCGCAGCGCGTTGGGCCACGATCTTTTTGGCATTCTCCGCCAGCTCTTTGGCCTTGGGCAGATTGCTGAGCGCCGTTATTACCTGCGGATCGTTCTCGGCCCTTACGCGCAAGCCTTCTTCCTGCCCAAACTCTGAGATGAACAGCTCTGTCTTGATGGAGGACTTGATGAAGTCTGCGCCCTCATTCAAGTCGGCCTCCGTGAACGGGACCTTCTGTGACTCCAGGAATTTGCGGAACTCCTGCATTACCGCGTCGGTCACTTCAAAATTCTTGTCCACGTGGCGGTTGGCCAGGTAATGTTTGGCGAAGTTAAAGAACGCGTACTTTACCAGCAGGGAATCCTCAAATTTCGTTGTCTTAAACGGTTTTACTTTCACGTCAGGCGTAATGCCGCCGCCGCCGAACATCGTGCGTCCGCTGTCCGTCAGCTTCACTTCCTTTGCAGGCGTGTTGGCATTTGTGTTGGCGTTGTTGCTGGGATTGTCTTCCTGTTCGCGCGCGTAATAGTAATCGTAGAGCGAGACGCCGTTGTAATCGCGCTGGATCAGCCGTCCGCTCGGCGTGTAATACTTTGCCGTGGTTAGCGCCAGGCCCGTATTCTCTGAGAGGGGATACACGGTCTGGACCAGACCTTTGCCAAACGTAACTTCACCCACAATCAATCCACGATCATGGTCCTGTATGGCGCCGGAAACAATCTCCGCGGCGGAAGCCGTGCCGCGATTTACCAGTACAACCAGCGGATAATCTTTGCCGCCATTGCCGCGCGCGGCTTTGTAGCTGCGCTCCGGTGAACTGCGGCCATGGTGTGAGACGATGACCTGTCCCTTCTTCAGGAACTTGTCCGCCACGCCCACGCCTTCATTCAGCAAACCGCCAGGATTCCCGCGCAGATCAAGGATCAGGCCTTTCAATTCGCCAAAGCCCTGCAGCGCGTCTTCCACTTCCTGCTCGGTCGTTTCATTGAACGCGGTCACGTGCATGTAGCCAATGCCCGGCCGGATCATGAATTTCAGGTCAACGCTGTTGCGCGGAATCTCGTCGCGGACCACGTTGAATTCCAGCGGCTTGTCATTGCTCTCGCGCAGGATGGAAATATGTACGTTGGTGCCTTTCGGTCCCTTGAGCAGGTCGGCCACATCGCTCACGCTCAGGTTGTCCGTGGCTTTGGCGTCCACGGCGATGATAACGTCGCCCGGACGCAGCCCGGCTTTGTAAGCCGGCGTTCCGGCAAACGGCGCAACCACGATGATCTTGTTGTTGCGCGGCGCAATCTGCATGCCTACGCCGTAATATTTGCCGCTCTGCTCTTCGCGCAGCAGCGAGTAGGACTTGGGATCAAAAAAGTTGGAGTGTGGATCAAGCACATGGAGCATGCCCGGGATTGCGCCGTTGTAAATCGCCTTGTCAGGATTCACCGGCTCGGCATAGTTCTGCTCCACAAGACTGTAGATCTCGGAAAACTGGCGCAGGCCGTCGCGGACGTCATTGTCTGAAGCGCCCATTGCATACGATGGCGTGCCGCGCTGGCTGAATGCCGCTGAGCCTAAAAAACCACAGGTGACGATGACAAGAAGGACAAAGAAAAGAGAACGACTTGTTCCACGAGACATGAATATCCTCGGCCGCTGACCCTTGAGCTCCGGTTGCGGGAAAACTAATGCCAGTATAACACTCTTCCCCTCAGGACTTTACATGCATTTCGTCCCGCCGTAGTTCTTCCGTAACCCTGGTGCTCTGGCCCGTCTGGCAAGCAGCATGACTTTCATGCCGCTTCTTCTAAGATGCTCGTTTGCCCCGGCGCGCTGCGGAACTTTTATTGGAAAAGTTAATCAAATATCCAGGTCTTTTCTAACAGATACTGCGTTATGATTGTCACTGAACGATATGAACCTCGGCTTCTCAGAAATGTTGTTCCTGATCGTCCTGGCGCTGCTGCTTTTTGGGCCTCGGCGGTTGCCGGAAATTGCCCGCCAAATGGGCAAATTCATGGCTGACTTCAAACGGGCCAGCAACCAATTCCAGGGCCAATTCCATGAAGAAATCCGCAAGCTTGAGCTGGAAGAAGCAGACCCGCGCAAGCATCTTGAGCCGGAAGTGGCCAAGATCGCCGAAGATGAAGACCTCTCCATTCAGGGCGCTTTGAACCGGCTTACCGAGCGCATGAAGAACACCATTCCACGGGACTACGATGCCTGAACTTCTAGCTGAACCTGAAAATCCTAAGGAAGAAAAACAGGCACGCCAGTTAGGTTCCATGAGCCTGATGGAACATCTGGAAGAGCTTCGCCGGCGCGTCCTCCATTCCGTGATTGCAGTGGCCATTTGCGTCGGCGCGGGCTGGTACAAGGTGGACACCGTCATCGCCAAGATGGTGGCACCCATTCAGCAGGCCTTGGCGGCCCACCATTTTGACACCAGTCTGATCTATTTGAACCCTACCGATACCTTCAATATCCAGTTGAAGATCGGCCTGATCGTGGGAATCTTCATTGCCTGTCCTTTTCTTCTTTATCAGGTGTGGGGGTTCATCTCTCCTGGCTTGTACCGGAATGAAAAGCGTTTTCTGCTGCCATTTCTGTTTCTTTCTGTCGGCCTGTTTCTGAGCGGCGGCTTTTTTGGATACAAAGTGGTGTTTCCCGTGGCCATGGATTTCTTGATCGGCCAGGGCGGCAGCAATCTGAAGCCGATGATTTCCATCACCGAGTACACAGACCTTTTTCTCACCATCATCCTTGGTCTGGCCCTCGTCTTTGAATTGCCGATCGTCCTTGGCTTTGCCGGCGCCATGGGAGTGGTAAGCGCCAAGTTCCTGTTCAAACACATTCGCGGCGCGGTGTTGATTTTCTTTATCATTGCCGCCATTCTCACCCCAACCACTGACATTATGAACATGAGCATCTATGCTGCGCCCATGGTTTTGCTCTATGTCGGGAGCATCGGCATTGTCTGGTTGGTCCACCCCAGGCAGCGGCGCAAGCGCGCGGAAAAACGCAAGAGCAAAGACTTAAAGTAAACTGGTAGCGTTCCGCTGAAGGCAATCACCTCCGGTGGAACGTGAAGTTTCCAAATCTGTGCGGCAAGGAGCGCAGGCGTGATCCTGTGTGTACGTTGGAGTGTAATCGCTGCCCTGGTTTTGTCCCTGGCCGGGCTGGGATGTTCCAAGGACAAAGCTGCCTCCGCGGCCAGTGAAACTGCGGCTTCGCCGCAGGCAGCCCAGATTCAGGCGGCGCAAAATCTAGCAGCGTGGGCAAAAACAGTTGGGCCCGCCGGCCCTGCCCTGCACGTTGACGCCGCGCGCGCCATGCAATACACCAAAGAGATTGTCGCCTTTGGCCCGCGCTGGGATGGCAGCAAGGGCATGGAGAAAGTACGCGCCTACCTGCAAGCCAAACTCAAAGCTGACGCCATGGAAGAAGACGCCTTTGTGGCGGAAACCTCAATCGGCAAGGTCCCCATGCGCAACGTTATCGCCAAATTTCCCGGCACAAAAGATGGCATTATCGTGCTGGCTTCGCACTTTGAAACCAATTACTGGCTCCGCAATACCAGCTTTGTCGGCGCCAATGATGGCGCTGCCACCACCGGTCTGCTGTTGGCCATCGCTGACCAGCTACGCGGCAAAAAGCTGGAAGGTTACAGCATATGGATCGCCCTGCTGGACGGCGAAGAATCCATGACCCGGCAATGGAACTCTGACGATGCTCTCTGGGGCAGCCGCCATCTTGCCAAAAAGTGGCAGGATGATGGCACCGGCAAAAAGGTGAAAGCATTCCTGCTGGCGGACATGATTGGCGACGCCGATCTCGGCATCTATCGCGATGAGAACTCCACCCCCTGGCTTGAAAGTCTGGCATTGCAGGCCGCTACCCGGCTGGGATACCAGTCTCATTTTTTCACCGCAACCACCTCTGTTGAAGACGATCATCTTCCCTTTGTGCGGGCCGGAATGCCCGTGGCCGATCTGATCGATCTCGATTACGGCTACAACAACGCTTTTCACCACACCACGCAGGACACGCTGGATAAACTTAGCGTTGACAGCCTGAAAATCAGCGGCGATGTAATCCTGGAGACGATTCGGCTGGTCAACGGCATGGACGAAAATCCTCCGCCGGCGCCGCCGCGGAAATCGTCGCAATAACCCGGGAAACAGCCGCGGGATTTATCTCTTTCGGCGTTCTTTTGGAAAGCAGAGTTCCACAATGGAAAGCTATTGAATTTGATGAGAGGCAGTCAGTGCCCAAATGAATAAAACGCTACTTCGTTGCATTTTTCCCGCCCTTTTCCTGTGCCAGATGGCGGCAGCGCAACAATCGCCGCGCGCTTCAACCGTAATTCTTGTTCGCCACGCGGAAAAAGTTTCGTCCGCCCCGGACGCCGTGCTGAGCGCCGCGGGCCAGCAGCGCGCTGAGTGTCTGGCCCAGGTCGTGAAGGAAGCCGGCGTCAAACGCATCTATGTCTCTGACGCCAGGCGCACCCAGCAGACCGCCGAACCTGCAGCCAAAGCTCTCGGCATTAAGCCGGTGGTAGTTCCAGCCAAGGACGTAAATGCCCTGGTGCGCGACGTGTTCTATGGCGCCGGAGGCAATGCTCTGGTTGTCGGCCACAGTGAAACTGTGCCCTTGGTGATCGAACGCGCCCAGGCGGGTAAGGTTCCGCCAATCGGCGTAAATGAATATGACGGTCTCTATGTTTTAACCGTGCTTGAAGGCGGCAGCACTCCCGTATTAAAGCTCCACTATTGCGCTCCATCGCCGCATTCTGCAGCTCCGGCTTCCATGGAGCCGCCCGCAGACAAGGAAACTCCGGCCAAAAAGCCGCCAGCCAAAAAGAAGTAACTCGTGCTCTATCGGGGGAAAGGCTTTAGCCGGCGCGCAAGCGCCGCCTAAAACAGTCTCCCGATATAATCCTCTGCATGAGAATCTTCTCCGCATGTACGCTCCTTTTCTTTTCCTGCTATCTGCTCGCGCAATCACCTGCGGAAAAACTTATCGCAGAAAGCCAGCAGTCGCCAACGCTTGAAAAGAACCTGCGTGTGCTCACGGACGAAATCGGTGGACGCGTCCCAGGAACTCCTGCCATGGCTCGCGCCGAGCAATGGGGTGTGGACGCCTTTAAGGCCGCTGGCGGAGAAGACGTCCACACTGAACCGGCACAGCTAGCCGCCTCATGGACGGAAGGGAACACCCAGGTGGAGGTCGTTGGGCCAACGCACTTTCACGTCCGCGCCGTTTCACTCACCTGGACTGCCGCCGCCAATTCTCCCGCGGATGGCCTACCTGTGGTGGATGTTGGCGCGGGCACGAATGACGACTTCCGAAAAGCCGCCAATCTCCGCGGCGCTGTTGCTCTCGTCCACTCCAAGACCATGAAAACCTGGGACGACCTGTTTGAGGAATACCTGACCCAGATTGACAAGCTCACCGCCGCAAAAAAAGCTGGTGCCGTAGCAATCGCTTTTATCTCCACGCGTGATCAGGACCTACTCTATCGGCATGTCGGAAGTTTCAATGACCACATTAGCAATTTCACGCAAATGCTTATCGCCCGCGAGGATGGTGAACGCATTGCACGGCTGCTGCAGGCGGGACTAAAAGTGCGGATCAAGTATTCCGTTCCCAACCATGTGGGCGGTCCGGTAACGGCGAATAACGTTGTTGCGGA
>DATBCN010000014.1:0-8335 GCA_036270475.1 Candidatus Angelobacter sp.
GTAGCCCACAATGCCATTTTCACGATAACCGCCACCTTGCATGCGGCCCCGCTCGTTCGGATCGGTTGTCAGCAGCGTGTCGCCGTTTCTGCCGGTCATGCGATACAGGGCGACGCCCCCGGAATTTTGCGATGACATTAAATATCCCGCGGGACCTTCAGCATGGAACCCGTTTGAGTTCCTCTCGCCTTCGTCAGTAGTGTAGAGATGCAGATTGCCGTCACTGCTGCTGGAACGATACAGCGCCACCCGGTCTCCATTCCGGTCTCCGTACCGGCCGCTTCCACCCCGGTCTCTATCTCTATCTCTGTCGCGATCACGGTCCCTGTCGTCTCGATCGCCCCGTTCATAGCCTCTGTCGCCTCCACCCTGTGCATAGACGTCCGGAGCATGTTCGCCGTGGCGTCCGGTCTGGAACTGTCCGGAGGTGCGCAGGTCGCCATCGCGGGTAAGAATCTGCCATTCATAAGTCCGGCGCGGCTCCAGGCCCGTGAGTTGGATGGAATGGTCAGTGCCGCCGCCCTGATTGTACGCGTCACGCCATCTGTCATTGCTTCCCGCCACGCGATAACGAACGTGGTTTGCCCCGCTAGAACTTGTACGCCAGCTAATGGTGGCTGTATCGCCATTGATGTTGGTAATGTCCGGTCCCTGCGTAATCCGAACGGCTCTTTCGTTGGCGTCGTCCATCTGTCTTTGCGCAAATGCCATTGTCGCCGTCAACATCAGCGACAGCCCTGCAAGCGTGAGTAAGCGTTTCATACTATTCGCCTCCTATACCTTAAAGAACAAAAGGAAGATAAAAATGGATGATTGCGCCAATAATGATGTTGCGCCAATTTTGACCAACTCTGCCCGCCAGCACGGCCCGCCGGGAAGCACGATTGCGCATTTCAAACTTACTTAATTCGAGTATGGGGAGTGGGGCGCGGGTTGTACGTTGGAGGTATAGATAGCCGAGATGCTGGAAGCGCGGTGATTAGCTGTTGGTATTTGGCTCTTGGCTGCTGGCTTTGGGCTGTTGGCTTTGGGCCAGAAGTGCATGCATCCTTCCACTAAGCTAATGAGATCTGTCCTCTTCCAAGTTGAGATTTTCAGGGAAATCTGCGTAATGGTGCGTTTTGAATGTATCGAGCAGGCTCATTCGTCATGCAAGCACAAGGTCCCTCGACTCTACTCGCAAGCTGAAGAAAACGCTTGCTCGTTTACGAGCCTCGGGATGACGAGCGTTAAATAGTTCTAAAAGCCAAAAGCAATTTACCAATTTACCAAATTACTTCATTTACCAAATTCTTCTCACACTTCCAATGTCCCAATCAAATCCGTAATCCGCTTTACGCGGTTTTCAAAGCACCAGCGTTGCAGTCCGTCCACGATTTTCTCCGTGGCGCAGGGGTCCCAGAAGTTCGCTGTGCCCACTTCCACGGCCGCTGCACCGGCCAGCATAAACTCCACCGCATCTTCCGCTGTGGTGATGCCGCCTATTCCGATCACCGGAATCTCCACGGTGTGCGCGGCCTCATAGACCATGCGCAATGCAATCGGCTTAATGGCTGGGCCGCTCAGTCCCGCGGTCACGTTGGAGATGCGCGGCTTGCGTGTCTTGGCGTCAATCGCCATGCCCACAAACGTGTTGACCAGTGAAACTGCGTCAGCGCCGGCGTTTTCCGCCGACTTGGCCATAGCCGCAATGCTGGTCACGTTGGGTGAAAGCTTCACAATCAGCGGACGCCGCGCCGCCGCCTTGCAACTGGCCACCAACTCTTCCAGCAAAGCGCGGTCGGTGCCAAAGACCATGCCGCCATGATTGGTATTGGGACACGATACATTCAGTTCGTACGCGGCAATGCCTTCGGCTTCATTCAGGATGCGGATCGTTTCCTGATAATCTTCGCGCGAATAGCCAAAAACATTGGCGATCACGATCACGTTCTTCTTCGCCGCCAGGTGCGGCAGCTTTTCCTCAATGAAGGCTCGCGCGCCGATGTTCTGCAGTCCAATCGCATTCAGCATGCCGGCGGCGGTCTCAAACAGGCGCGGCGGCGGGTTGCCGACCATGGGCTCGCGCGAAAGGCCCTTGGTGACAAAGCCGCCCAGTTTTTCCAGCGTGACGATGTCTTCAAACTCCACTCCATAGCCAAACGTTCCGCCGGCCGCGATCACCGGATTTTTAAAAGTGATGCCGGCGAAACTTACGCTCAGGTCGGGTTTGCGATGCGTCGCTGTTGTGTCCTGGGGTGTTGTAGCCATTGCTTCCAGTGTAACCGCTGTGTGGGCCAGTTTAAAAACTGCCCCACAAGGATCAGCGCTCCAGCAATTCGCTTGCGCATCGCGGACTTGAGGCAGGCGTCATCGCGCCAGCGATGAAACCGAGGCTGTTTCTTCCCAATGTGCCGGGTGAAGCTGCATACTACTGGATGATGTCCATACCGGTATCCGACAGTCCATTTGCCGTGCTCACCCTGATTGCCGCTCCAGCGGTGTTCACGAATGCCTCTTCAGTGCTGGCGCTGGGCACGGGCAATCGCCTGGCGCGGGTGGTGGACCGCACCAGAACGCTGGTGAAAGACCTGCGCGGCGCGGAGATTGATCCGGCAACGCGCGCCTTATGGGTGACGCACCTGAGCCGCCTGGAGAAACGCGGCGCACTGCTGGTGCGCGCGCTGAGTTTTTTTTATGGCGCCATTGGCTGCTTTGCTGCCGCCAGCGTGGTTTCGATTCTTGGCGCCAGCGTAGTCTCCTCGCAGTACAAATGGCTTTTTCAGGCAATCGTGATAATCAGCTTTGTTGCCGGGACTGTTGGCTTTACCGGTTTGGCGGTAGGCTGCTCATTCCTGGTGAATGAAACCAGGCTGGCCGTCCGTTCGATTTATGAAGAAGCGCAGTTGGCCAGAAGCTGGTTCAAATAACGCGGCTCTATTGGCTGCCGGCGGCAACCGTTCTGGCGTGCTGCAGTTCTTCCCGGTCGGCCTGCGGCGGGCAGTTGTCACGCAATTTGCCGTAATAATTTTTTGCCTTGCCGGAATCGCCGGCCATTTCAGAAGCATCAGCGGCCCCATTGAGGGCGTTAAAGCGATTGGGCGCAATTTTCAGCACGGCCTCATATTCGGCAAGGGCCAGTGATGGCTGATGGAATTCCATTAGCATGTCCGCCAGCATTTCACGAGCGGTCACGGCGAACGGGCCGGGGTCGTTTCTGTCCTGCATGTCAGCGGCATCGCGCATTTTTTTTAGCGCTTTATCCTGCTTGCCCTTGGCGAATTCGAGCCATGCTTCCGCAACCTTGCGGCGGTAGTCTTCCAGCGGCTTGTTGCGGGAGCGGCCTTGTTTGCAGGCGTTTTTGAGTTTTTTCAGGTCCTGGTCAGCAGCTTTCACGTCGCCAGTACGCGCTGCTGCAATCGTGTGCAGCAGATAGACTGATTGCATGGCCGTGGCGTCGCCTTCCGGCGCAAGGACCAGCGCCTCTTTCCAGCGATGCAGTTCCAGCAGGTTCCGGGTGGTGAAATTGACCCGCACGTTTGTCGTTACGTTTTCCGTCCTGCCCGGAATTTTGTTCAGGTCTTCAATCATCTGCCGCGCTTTGGCTTCCTGGCCAATTTGCATATAGGAGTAATTGAGAAAGTCCATGGCATGGAACTGGTAATGCGCTTCTCCCATGTGTTGTTCGGTGGCCTGTGCAGCCGCTATTGCGGCAGCCTGATTGGAATCGATTGACTCCTGCCACAGTCCCAGGCGCACAAAAATATGCGACGGCATATGCAGCGCATGGGACGATGCGGGGGCGATCTTGGCATAGCGCCGCGCGGCTTCCAATCCCAGAGGCGCAAGTTCGGGCGTATCCGCGGCATGAATCAAATAGTGGACAGCGCCCGGATGCTCAGGCTGCGCGGCAGAGAGGTCATTCAATATCGCGATGGCTTTTTTGCGGCCCTCCAAATCATCGCCTCTATCCGGCAGGGCCAGTAGTGATAAAGCATAGAAAGCCTTGGCCTCGCCGTCATCGGGATACTCTTTAGAGAGCTTCTCCATTGCCTGGCTGTATGCGGCAACGCGGGCGTTGCCTAAAACACGAGCGCCGTTGAAGATGTTCCCCACGGCACTGATGTATTCGCGTTCACGCGCCGTTACCGGCCATTCATTGCGGATTTTTTGCAGATAGCCGCGGCCTTTAGCCAGAGCGCTTGCGTCAGCTCCATCCCAAAGTTGGCGATAATTCGTCATCGCCAGACCCCAATACGCCATGGCGCACTGGGTATCAGCCGTGGAACTCTCAGTAAACGCCTTTTCCGCTGCTGCATACTGGAATGAGTGGAGTTGGGCCAGGCCTTCAAGAAGAGCGGGTTGTGCGGCAGCAGAGCAGGAGTTGGAAAAGACGATTTTTCCCAGACCTTCGGTCAGTGGCGCGTTTTGATTAGGTTGTTGCGCGAATCCGGGCCGAATCGATACTAAAATCAGTATACTTACGATGATCCTAAGAGGTAACATAAGAGGGCAGTGTCCTTGAGTAATGTAAATCAATTTTAACCCAGTGATTTTCATAAACAATTTAAAAGCAATAGCTTATAAGAAACCCGGCAATGAGTTTGGGGCGGAGCCTGAGTATCTGCAAAGTAACTCTAGGGCCAGCCCTTAGGGTATATGGCTTAGCGCGCTCTTAGCCGAAATAATATGAAATGGACGTGTAGGGGAGGCCAGTGTGGGCCGGGGGAAGTCTTAAAAATCTCCCAGCTTCACCGGCGGGTTTGCCTATCCGTCGACTCAACCCTCGAGAGACTGTAAATCGGGGTAAAGGAAGGTTCCCTAATGCTCGACACAATTATTGCAATCGCGCTGTTACTCGGTACGCTCACGGTCGCTGACAACAAACCGCCGGCGGGTGGTATCCCCATCCCTCCGCATACGACCGGCGCTGGAAGTTTTCAATAAGACTTGATGAAGCACCATCTCCTTACGCTTGATTATGTGTTCTGGTACGCCACCATACTCTTTCAGTTGGTGGCGTGCTGGGCACTGATCACGCACCGGGAGTTCCTGCGGCATTGGAAGGTCTTTAGTTACTATTTGTTTTACATGGCGGGCGCTTCCATCATATCGCTCGCGATTCAGCGCTTTGCCAGCCCTGACGCCTTTCTCATCTCTTATGTGGTTGTTGATTTCCTTGAAGCCATCTTGCTGAATCTTGTCTTGCTGGAGATACTGGTCAAGGTCCTGGACCCATTCGAATCGCTGCCCGGACGAACGGTGGCTCGTTTTTGCTTTTGGGCCATCCTCGGCATATCCACCGCTGTCGCTTTGTCCGTGATGATGCCCACGGTCCATAAGGAAAGCTACGTGGAAGTCCCGCTCACCATTGAGCGCACCATCTTCCTGGCAGACGCTTCCTTGCTTTGGATACTGCTGGTGCAATCAAAAACCCTGGGCATTACCTGGAAGTCGTCCGTGGCGGAGATAGCCATTGGTTTTGTTTTGTATCTTACCGTACAAGCGACCACCCGATTTGTGGTGAGCGTCTACAAAGGCGAGGTACTGCGCAGCGTCTCCAGTGAAGTGGGGCAGTTGGCGTATCTGGTGGCGTTGTTGAGTTGGATATGGACGATCACGCATCGCGATCCTGGGGCTGTGCCCTTGTCGTCTGAGGCCGTGGCCCGAATCCAGAAGCCGGGCGAAGAAGATGAAGTTGTAACCAAAGAGCGCATCTTTGCCGCGGTCGGCATCAAGGTAAACAAGCCGGGCGAAAATGCTGCTCCGGACAAAACGCCTGCCACCGAGCCCGAGCAACGCCAGCCCAAATTGCCAGCGTAATCTGAAGCGTTGCGCCCAGCCTTAGCTTTCCAGCGGGTCCTGCACTCTTCCTTTCCACTCACCGCCGCGTCGTGTCCAGTATTTCCAGGCGGAGTTGAAAGTTGCTCCCATGTAAAAAACAGCAACCAGCGGCAGCGCCAGGGCCCACAAAGGGCTGAGC
This sequence comes from Candidatus Angelobacter sp., assembly GCA_036270475.1. Lineage (GTDB taxonomy): Bacteria > Acidobacteriota > Terriglobia > Terriglobales > Acidobacteriaceae > Angelobacter. Next base: position 5,963 of record DATBCN010000014.1, read on the forward strand.
CGGTAGAGGCGCAACACAGGAAGATAACTTAGCGTCATCATCAGCCAAGAGGCCGCGCCAAGTGAGGCAGGCCAGCGGCCGTGGCTAAATAGGACAAGCGCCGGCGGCAGCAGATAGGTTATGGACATTCCCGCCACGGACAAAGCCAACGCTACGATTGAGTGGCGCAATTGGTTGAACGCGCTGCGGGAGATCATGCGGCCAATTTCAGCAAAGCCGCCATAAGGACGGAGACTTCTGGTGGCGGCTGAAGCGCCCAGCCAAAGCCGCCCGCCACTCCCTTTGACTCTGGTTGCCAGCGCGCAATCGTCAATAATCTCCTGCCGTATGGCTTCAATCCCGCCCGCCTTCGCCAGCGCCGCCGGACGAATAAGGATGCATCCTCCGGCCGCTCCGGCGGCAGAGCGGCGGGGATTGGCAGTCCATGCAGGCGGATAAAGCTTAAAAAAGAAAAACACAAATGCGGGAACCAGCAGTTTTTCCGCGAACGTTTCACAGTAGAGCCTGACCATGAATGAAGCCAGATCATATGGCCCGGATTGCGCGATCCGGACCAGGGCAAAAACGCTGCCCGGAGCATGCTCAATGTCCGCATCAGTGAATAGAAAGAAATCCGGGGCCGTAGCACGGGCCTGCTTGATTCCCTGATGCATGGCCCACAATTTGCCCGCCCAGCCTGGAGCAAGCGGTTGCCCTTCGATGATGGTCAACATCTCCGTGCGGCCAGCCAATTCCGCTGCTTCGCGCGCCGCCGTGGCGGTGCCGTCAGTGCTGCCATCGTCGACCAGGAAAATGTGGACTGAGTTTGGTCCCTCTTGCCGCAGTAATGAACTGACAGCCCGGCCAATCACATCCGCTTCATTTCTGGCCGGAACAATTGCGGCGACTCTTACGGGGCTTTCATTTGTATGCCGAACCGGGGCAAATTGCGGGGCTGTGTCCTCAATCTGGATGCGCCAAAAGCCGCCGCGCAGGAGCAGGAGATATCCCCAGATCAGCAGGCTGAGAATTCCGGCGGCAAGCAGCATTCAAGCTATTGTACGCACCTGGCCCAGCCGGAGAAGTTTAAGCGGCGAGGCATCCCGCGGTCTAAAGAGCAACTCACACCTGGTTGGCGAAATAGAAGCGAGCAGGAAGGCGCTGGAAACGATGGCCGTCGCGAGCGAAACGATTGCAGACGCAAACAAGGAAGGGACGCTGCTGGAAAAGTACGTCAACAGCCATGTGGGGAATTTTATTCACTTCTTCCTCATGGTGCTGGCCGTAATGGTGATGATAGCGGCATGTATTGCGCTGTTCCAGATTGCCCACCAGGGATTTGCGCAGTTGTGGCGCGCCGCGGACGAATACCAGACGCTGCGTCAGCTTTTGCAAAACATTCTTTTGCTGGCCATCGCCGGCGAATTGGGCTTGCTGCTGCTCCTCCACCGGGCCAGCGCGGCCGTGGAAGTAGTGATGTTTGTGATTGCCAGAAGAATGGTGGCCACGGACGTAACGGCGTTTGATCTGCTGATGGGATCGATTGCGCTGGCGATCCTTATGGCCGTACGTTTTTATTTACTGCCGGGAAAGCCGAAGTAGCACACGCTCTTCCTTTGATAACGGAATTTTCTGTCACAATTATTTTCCGTTCGACTTGTACCGACTGACGCCTTGACGAGTGCCCGAATTCATATGAGAGTTGATGGCATGCAGGAGTTTGGGAAGCCGGAGCGGTCCGCAATTGAGGCTGTTGCCAGACATTTTTCGGCAACCTGGGAAAGAGGCGAAAAACCGCCAGAAGCCTGGTTGACCGTTGCCGGAGGGCAGATTGCCGTAGAGATTGCGGTCGTTGCGTCGCAGGCTACAAAGCGCAATCGCCCCGGCGTAAAGGCCCGTTTCCGCGATGACGCGGTCGCGCGCAGGGTCTTGCATGGGATTGAGGATGCGCTGCGCGCCCATGTGCCGGAGGGAAAGACAGTTGTCCTGACCCTCGGCGCACCGATCATCGAGCCGAAGAAGCTGCTTACCGCGCTGCAGGAAATACTGCTCGGGCACCTCAAGAGCGGTGCGGAAGCAATCGAACAAAGAAAGACGGTACTCGGCAACCGGGTCCGGTTTCTCACTCTGCGGGGCGATCCGCGGTGGAGTGCAAAGGTGCTCGGATTTGTTTTCAGCGGCGATCCCACGCCTGGTCTGCTTGTTCATGCGTTGCGGGCAGTGCACGACGGAATCGCTGCGGCGGCCGAAAGGCGCGCTTCGAAGATGCCGGATAGCGAGCGGTGGCTCATTCTGGTTAGCGACCAGTGGATTGCCGATATCAAGACGTATCGCCATGCCTTTTCCAACCTGACGATTCCCGGCGGCTTCAAGAAAATCCTGATGGTATTCGAA
>DATBCN010000015.1:0-5661 GCA_036270475.1 Candidatus Angelobacter sp.
AACATGGTTATTGCTGAGGATTACCGGCCTGGTTACGCCGGTCTTCGTCCATAAGCTGCCTAAAGTGCCAATGCAACAGACCTTTGTTCCAATATCTGCAGAATTTCCGCCAGAGGTACCCAGCTTCACCGGGGCCGCCTGAGCCAGTGATTCATCGTTAGGGAAAATTTGTGATGGCGTCGGAGTTGGGATTGCCGCGGCAGAGCTGCTGGAGCCTCCGCCGCAGCCCGCGATCACGGTAAGCACCAGGCACGCAAATAAGATTCCTGAAAATTTTGCCATAAGTTAACAGCCTCGTCTAATAGAACTCTCAACCGGCAGGAGTGGCTTGATCTGAAAATGTTACGCCCCGTCTTTCTCTAATTTCCAGAGTAACAGCACGTCCGTAACGTTAGATGCGCGATCATGGCCGAGCGTAATCGCAGCCTCAAGTATTTGATTGCAAAAGAGATCAGGAAAAGCGAGCGGACGGCGACGGGCCGGCCCACTGCATTGACACCACAAGACTAGCCGCTATGCTGGACGAATGACCAAGTACTACTCCCTGGATGCATCTCACCGGATTTATCCGATTCGCGGCCTGCTCGGTTATTTCCACCTTCTCAACGACACTTCATGCCGCGAATCCGTGCTTATTGACGCCGGGCTCACGGGAGAGATGCCGCAGCTTTCTCGCTTGCTCAAGGAGATCGGGCTGGATTGGTCCGGCGTCAAAGCGATTCTTCTCACGCACGGGCATATCGATCACACCGGTAATCTTGAAAGGATTAAACGGCTCACCGGCGCTCCGGTGTTTGCCCATCCAGGGGAACAGCCCCATATCGACGGAACTTTTCCCTACCGGGGTGCCAGCCAGGTGTGCGGAGCGCTTGAAGTTGCCGGACGGTGGTTGCTAAGGTATCGCTCCGTGGACATCGATAAACCCATTCATGCTGGCATGGACTTGCCGTACTGGGGAGGCCTTCGCGTGGTCCATTTACCGGGACATACTCAAGGTCACTGCGGATTTTACAGCTCTCGCTTTGACCTGCTCTTCAGCGGCGATCTATTCGCCAGCTATGGTTTCATCACTCACCTGCCGCCAGCCTTTCTCAATAGCTGTCCTGAGTTCTACGCCGCCAGCCTGGACCGGGTGACAGCGCTTTCACCTAAGCGGATAATTCCCAATCACTATTCCGGATTCGATGGCGAGATGCATCGCAGAAAATTTGATGCACTGATGGCTCGCCGACGTCAGACGAAATCATAAGGGCAAAGCACAAGGGGCCTGCCCGCTCACCCATGTCCTACTTACCCAATGTCTTCGTTAAAGTTCTCCAGATATTCTCTTACCGCCACCATGAACTGGTCAGCGTCAGCACCGTCAATGATGCGGTGATCGTACCCCACGCTGAGCCGGATAATATGACGCACGGCGATGGAATCGTTGCCGTCTTCGTCCGTAACAACCACCGGCTCCTTGAAGATTCCGCCCATGCCCAGGATAGCGACCTGCGGCTGCAGGATGATAGGCAGGCCGAATTGCGGGCCATAAATCCCCGGATTGGTGATGGTGATGGTGCCGCCCTGAACGTCGTCTGGCACAAGCTTTTTGGTGCGGGCGCGCTCGCCCAGATCGACAATCGTCCGCTGCAAGCCGACAAAACTCAGGTTTTCCGCGCCCTTGACCACTGGCACAATCAGTCCCCACTCCAACGCCACGGCAATGCCGATATTGACGCTCTTGTGGTATTGAATGGAGTCGCCAACCACTGACGAATTCACGATCGGCTTCACGCGTATGCCGTGCAGCATTGCCTTGGCGATGAATGGCAGAAACGTGAGCTTGACTCCGTTGCGCGCTTCCCATGCCTTGCGGTTCTTTTCCCGGAACCGGGCAATGCGTGTCATATCCACTTTGAAAACGGAGTGGACATGCGCGCTGGTGCGCTTGGATTCGACCATGCGTTCGGCGATTTTTTTGCGCATCGGCGTCATCGGTACGGCTTCACCCGGCACTACCTGAATGGACGCTGGCACAGCAGGCCGGGGCGCTGGGGCCGCGGGTTGAGATGGTGCCTGTTGCGGCGCTTGTTGTTGCGGCACTGCACGCGGTTGCGGTGGCGGCACCGCTTGCGGCCTGCCTCCGCCCTGGCCTGAGCCATGTTGCTGAATAAAACTCTGGATATCGTTTTTGCTGATGCGGCCACCCAGTCCGGTGCCCAGGACCTGGCCAAGGTCAACGTTGTTCTCACGCGCCATGCGGCGCACCAGCGGCGACGAGCGCAAACGCTCGCCATCTGCACGCTCAGTCTCCTGCGGACCCGCAGCCTGTTCACGTTGCAGTGGCGGTTGCGGCACGGCCTGCGGCTGAGGCGCTGCCTGAACTGGCGCCGGTTTGGGAGCAGCAGCCTGCTGTGCCGGCGCTCCTGCACCGCCGATCACGGCCACTACCGTGTTTACCTGGACCGTTGTGCCTTCCTGGACTTTGATTTCGCGCAGCACCCCGCTGGTTGGCGCGGGAATCTCGGCATCAACCTTGTCCGTGGAAATTTCAAAGAGCGGTTCATCACGCTGGACCTTGTCGCCAACTTTCTTGAGCCACTTGGTGATGGTGCCTTCAAAAATCGATTCCCCCATCTGCGGCATTACCACATCCGTGGCCGCACCGCCATTCGCACCTGCCGGAGCTTTTTCTTCCCGCACTGGCGCTGACGATTCTGTGGCCGGAGGCTGTTTTGCAGTGGAGGACCCATCGGCCTGGGGCGCGGACTTGGCCGGAGCGGGCGGCTGCTCCGCCGGGGCCTTCGCGGCGGCGGCGCTGCCTTCCGCATCAATCACGCCGACCACGGTGTTTACCTGGACCGTGGCGCCTTCATTGACCTTGATCTCTTTCAATATGCCCGCGGCGGGCGCGGGGATCTCCGCATCCACTTTGTCAGTGGAGATTTCAAACAATGGCTCGTCGCGCGACACTTTTTCGCCCGGCTTCTTCAGCCACTTGGTGATCGTGCCTTCAAAAATCGATTCGCCCATCTGGGGCATCAGTACGTCAGTTGGCATGGAATCCTTCCACAGGTATGATCCGGCTGGTTTACCACAACCTAAGATTATAAATCAGTGGACGCGAATTGGAATTCAACACATCTTTTGGGGCTGCTGGATTTTTTTTACGTGTGAGGGAAATCAGATGTGGTACATGAGAAGTCAGATTGCTTAAGGCACGATGCGTACAGATGCCCCGAACTTGAGATAAGTATAAGTATATTCTTCAGTGTATTCAGCAATTCTCCCTTTCAAGAAGGCGCGGGTCTGTCTTTTGACCGGGAGCCAGCTTCCTTTGATTTCGCTAAATTCCGCTACTTCTTCCCTTTCTTCATGGCCCTTGGGGTTTACGCTGTTCGTAATGAGACGCATCAAATGGCAATGCTCGGGCTCCACCCAGGCTGTTCCCGTTTCCTCATAGGAGTGGTGGGGAAAATATTTTGCATGTAAATCAAGCACTAGCGTCCGCGCCCCATTCAATTCGCCCTCTCGTATTCGTAGAACATCCCAAAAAGCCGAGAAGTAATTTATTTGAAAGAATGCATACGGATTTGTACCGCAAGGCATAACTCCGCAATTTCCCTCAGCCGCGGAATAGACACGGTAATCAGACGACAGAGCGGCTGCTGACTCAGGAATTTCCGGCGCCTCACCCGGCTGCAGCGGCCGGATGTACATTTTCCCGTTCGCGACTATCGTTTGTTCGCGGCGATCGCGCGTTTCGATCTTCCCCTTACGGTCACGCGTGATTTGATGCAGATCCATCACCCACACATAGTCGTGAAGAGAATTGAGTGACTTCAAACCGTTTGTCGCCACTTGAGCAGGGATACTGGAGACATCGCGGGCGCACTGCCCAAGCGCACTTGCAAGCATGAAAAGAAAAACGAGGTAGCGCATTTATTTCAATCCCAGGCTAATTCCAGAAAGACCGTTCTAGAAAGACCGTTTCTCGAGAAGACCGCGGAATCCACGCATAGCCGGCTGTCCGCGAAACGGCCTTAGTTTCAGGAACTCACCTCCCGGTGAGCCACTCATACTGCTCTTTGCTCAGAGGGACAACAGAGAGGCGTCCCTGCCGAACCAGAGCGGAATCCGCGAAAAGTTTGCTTATTTTAATTTCTGAGAGAGGGACAGGATGCGAGATCAGCTTCCCTGCCTTGATCCTGACCTTGGGGACCTTGGGGTCAGTGGCATCCACGGATTCAACCGCAGCTGTACCAACAGCACTCTTCACATCACCAGTATGGTAGATCACCAGCTTGTCGCCCTTTGTCATGCCGCGCAGGTTCTTCACCGCGACAGGATTGGTAACGCCATCCCAGATGGTGGATTGTTCTTTTTGCAGATCGGCAAAGCCGTAGACGGTGGGTTCGGTTTTGAGGAGATAGAACATGGTTTCTTTATCCTGAGCGCAGCTTTTTCTGAAACCTCGACGCGCAGCGAGAAGCCCCTATTTGCCACCACGCTCTCAAAGGTCGCCATTCCAAATGGCCACATCAGTTTAAATCAACAACTTCAATTTTGTTTTCCTAAGTGTGCGTCGTACTCATAGGGTTCCCTCGCTGCGCGAGGGATTTCAGAAAAAGTTCTTCAGTATTTATGCAGCTTCCTCGCCTCTCTCACCACGTCCTCCACTTTTGGCAAAAAGAAATGTTCCAGTGGCGGCGAGAAAGGCACAGGCGTATCGAGCGCCGTAATGCGCACGATGGGGCCGTCCAAATCGTCGAACGCTTCTTCATTGATGATGGCGGCAAGTTCGCCGGCCAGGCCGCCGGTCTTTGTGTCTTCGTGGAGAAGAATTACCTTGTTCGTCTTCTTCACCGTCCGCGTGATGGCTTCACGGTCCAGCGGGCAGAGTGTGCGCAGATCAATGATTTCAACTTCAATTCCTTCTTTGGCCAGAATGTCCGCCGCTTCCTGCGCGGTGTGGACCATGGCCGCATAAGTAATGATGCTGAGATGGCGGCCTTCACGATGCACGCGTGCTTTGCCGATCGGCACTGCGTAGTCGCTATCCGGCACTTCTTCTTTGATGCGTCGATAAAGAAACTTGTGTTCAAGGAACAGGACTGGGTTGTTGTCGCGAATAGACGATTTAATCAGCCCCTTGGCGTCACTGGGCGTGGCCGGTGCAACCACTTTCATCCCGGGCGTGTGGACAAAATGCATCTCGGGATTCTGCGAGTGGAACGGGCCGCCATGGACGCCGCCGCCGCAGGGGCCGCGCAAAACGAGAGGAGCGGGAGCGCCCCAGCGATAATGCGACTTGGCCACCATGTTTACGATCTGGTTGAAGGCGCAGCCGATGAAGTCCATGAACTGGAACTCCGCCACCGGGCGCAGGCCGGTGAGCGCGGCGCCAAACGCCGCCCCAACGATGGCCGACTCGGCGATGGGCGTATCAATCACGCGCTGCGTTCCAAAGTGATGGACAAAGCCGTCAGTCACTTTGAACGCGCCGCCGTAAATGCCGATGTCCTCACCGATGCAGAAAACGGTGGGGTCGGACTCCATCTCTTCCCAGAGTCCCTGCCGGATTGCTTCGAGATATGTTGCCTGAGCCATTTAGTTTCCTACCATTGATTTTCACTGATCAAAACTTCCTACCGCGGATTTTCGCGGATGAACGCGGAT
>DATBCN010000016.1:0-10078 GCA_036270475.1 Candidatus Angelobacter sp.
GACGAACGCGACCGCGCCAAGTTTGCCAAAGCCCAGTCCTATATGGTCCGTCGCGACGATATGGCCATGTGCAAAAACATCCGCTGCCGCAAACGCTTTGAAGTTGCCGGAGTCCAGTCGGTCGCGTTTCTGAATTAGGCCTTAAGGATCGTGCCGCGGCCCTTGAAGCCGCCGATTAAAGAAATCTGCCGCCGCCTGATATCCGCGAACCCACGTCTTCCACAACAGGAAATCATGGATCTCATCGGGAAAAATGATCTCCTCAAATTCCACATGCTGTTCCTTCAGGCGCTGCACCAAGTCAGTGGTTTGCTGGAAAGGAACGTTGCGGTCGTCGTCTCCGTGCATCAGCAGCACGGGAGACTTCCATTGTGAAACCGTGGCGACAGGAGAAGAATCAAAAGCCAGCTTAAGCGCGTCCCGGTAATCCGGCGCATCCTGCGCGCCCTCTTGCCGTCCGCCCAGGAAAACTGACCAATCATGCACCCCATGAAAATCAACTCCAGCGGCGAAGATGTCGGAATTGCGGGAGAGCGCCATGGCCGTCAGGAATCCGCCATAAGAGCCGCCCCAGATGCCAATGCGCTTGGAGTCAACATAAGACAACCCTTGAAGATACTTGGCCCCGGCAAGCACGTCCTTATATTCAGACGCGCCTCGCCAGGAGCTATTCGGAGGCTCGCGGAAGGCCCGGCCGTACATGATGCCCAGCCGGTAATTGATAGACAGCACCACATAACCCTGGCTGGCGAGGTACTGGTTCTCAGCATAAGCGTTGTGGTAGTAGTACATGCCATGAAAGCCCAGCAGCATCTGGCGCACAGGCCCGCCATGGACAAAGATCAGCGCCGGCCCCGGATTCGATTGAACGCGATTGCGCGGTATGAAAAGCTGGCCATGAATTTCCAGGCCATCCCCGCTCTGGAATGTGACCGGCTGCGGTTCCACCAGCTGCGCTGAAGGAAAGTCCTTGGGCAGCACAGTGGCGGCGATCATCTCCCTGCCTTTTTCCGTGATGTAGTAAGGCATGGCAGGTGAGGTGGCGCTTGAGCCCAGGCAGACAGCCGTCTTTCCATCGGCCAGCATGATGGGGTTCCACTCAATTGTGTTTCCCTTCACATATTGTTTTGCTTGCTGCGGAGCCACAGAGCCAAATCCAGGGTCTCTGCCCCAGGCATTGACCTGCCAGATGTGACGGCGGTCAACGTCACCCTCGTTGGAAGTGTAGAGTACTGCCTTCTTGTCGGGCGTCAGGGCCACATCTTCCACGTCGTAGTCGCCGGGCGAAAGAGGGGCGATCCCTCCACCGTTGCTGGAAATCGAATATAGATGGTTATGGCCGTCATGCTCAGAAGCAAAGATGATGCGGCGGTCCGCAAACTTAAGTGACTCGCGGGCAAAATGCGGCAACGAACCATTCATTTCCTGATTGCTGTGCCAGAGTTGACGCGCCTGTCCTGTGGCAGCATCCGCTATCCAGAGCTCCCAGGGGCGCGGCCGGACTGGAATCAGTGGCAGATGATTTTCTGCTCCGGCAACACGGAGAAAGACAAGTTGTGTTCCGTCCGGTGACCATTTCGGAGTAAAGTCCCGGTCAGCACTGGGGGCGATGTAGCGCACACGTTCCGGCGAAAAATCGTAGACCGCGATAAAGCTGTGATCGTGGCGGTCAGAGACGAAAACTATATGTTTGCCATCGGGCGACCATTGGGGTTCCTCTTCGTCCCCGCGCAGTTCAGTAAGCTGCCGCGCGGGCTTGTCCCCCTTCACCGGCGCCAACCATAGATGATGCTTTGTGGCCCACACAGCCCACTGGCTGTCGGGCGAAATCTGGATGTCTTCACAGCCTTCATGTTCGCAGCCCATATCGCCCAGTAGCCGCGGCTTGCCGCCTTCAGCGTCCGCCGCCCAGACCTGCTGCTTCTGTTCCTTGAGTTCCCCGGTCGGATTCGCCGCGTGTGCTTCCCGGCTGATCTCTGAGCCGCGCGCATACACCACGGTCTTGCCGTCTGGGGTTAGGCGTAGACTGGCAATCTCCTGGCCATCGTCGCCCTGATAATGGGTAACCTGGCGGGCCTCGAACTTGGGCCCATCCGCAACCCAGACGTTTCGCTCACCCCTCAGGTTGAATACCCAGGCAATGCGTGGCGTAGCGGCCGCAGCCGTAAGACCACTCGGGAACGGCGAGTTCATTACCTGTTCGAGCGTAAAACTCTGGGTCTGCGCAACCACAGGCAGAGCAAAGCCAAGGACAAACAGCAGCTGCTTGAGGATTTTCATAAGCGTACAATAATACTAGCTGCTGGCTGCACTACCAAGCTTCTATTGAGCGAATATGATACGAATATTTTCCGAATTTTGCGCAAGCAAAAGGCGGAAAAGCGGGGCAAGAAACGCAAGGACGTCCCGATTACGCTGGTGTTACCACAAACGCCCTGTTTTCGATTAGCGCCTGATGGAGTAAATTGGTACGGTGATTTTTGACATTAAAAAACATTAAAAATTCTTGGGAGGGTTGCTATGTCGCACAGCCGAGTCTGCGGCGGAAGGTTGCTGGGGTTCTCTGTGTTTTGCTTCGTTGTGTTCGTTGCAGGCCCGGCTGGCCTTGGCCAAGTTTTCGAGAATGCGAAACCTCAGCAGCCTGAGCAGCATCAGCATTCCGGGCACGATCATGCGATGCCCATGGACATGAACCTGCCCAGCGGGGCCACGGACAAGTGCGAACCGACCTTTACTTACGATGACGGTCCGAAAGGCCCAAATCATTGGCCGGGCGTCTGCACCACCGGCCAGACGCAAGCACCCATTGACATTACGAAAACGGAAAAGTCGGCCATCCCGCCCATGGCGCCTCTGCTCTTCAGTTACCAACCCGCCGAGCTGGACATGGTGAACGCTTGCAACCAATACATGATCAAGGTCAGGTTTCCCAAGAATCGGTGGTTCAAGGTGGCCAGAAAGCCGTATCGCTTGAGTGAGATCCGTTTTCGCGAACCTGGAGAAACTGCCGTCAACGGAAAGCGCCCTCCCATGTCCCTGCAATTCGTCCACCTGTCGCCCGAGGCGACCTTGCTCATCATCGAGGTCCCTGTCGTAGTGGGCAAGGAAAACCCGGTGATCAAGACCCTATGGGAGCATGTCCCTGAAAAAGGAAAAGAGAGCAAGCCGGAGGGCGTCAAAATCAATGCCATGGACCTGCTGCCGGCCAACCACAGCTACTATAGTTTTCGAGGATCGTTGACCGATCCCTTTTGCAACGAAGGCGTCACCTGGTTTCTGATGAAGGCCCCAATTGAGATGTCGCAAGCCCAGATTGATGGGTACAAGAAGTACTATCACAACACAGCCAGACCGCCACAGGCTTTGCACGACCGGCCAGTGATGGAGGCCACCCAGTGAGAGAACTTGCCAAAATTGCTTCTTCGGCTACATTGCCGTAACTGCCAAAATTGAAAGAGAAAGAGCCATTGCCTTAGCTCTTGGCCTTTGGCTCCATTAAGCACCCCCGAGAGGAAGTTTTTTTAACTTCATGCAATGGGTTAACAGGACAAGCGTTCTATTCGTAGTACTTTTCGGTTTCTGCACTGCTCTACCTTATTCGGCAGCGCAAAGTACGCCCGTTCCAGCGCCCGATTCTTCAGACCAAGCCAAGCGGCAAGCAGCCTTAGCTCTTTTTGCTCAAGGCAAACGTCTGGAAGCGTTGCCCCTGCTGGAAGAGCTGGTCCAAAACAGCCCGCAGGACCCGGAGTTGCTGGTTGCTCTGGCTGCATCTCTGGTTGACCATGCGGCAACACTCAGCGACCAGGAGGCAGCCGCCAAAGAACGTTTCCGCGCCCGCGATCTGGTACAGAAAGGTTGGTCTCTGGGAAACGCCAGCCCCCTGGCCGAAAATCTACGTCAGCTTTTAGGAGAGCTGCCGGCCAATGGCGCGCTCAAGTTTTCCGATAATCCAGCAGTCGAGGAAGTAATGAACGCGGGTGAGGCTGCTTTCGCCCGGCGCGACTTCGACGAGGCAGTCAAAAATTACTCCAAGGCGCTTGAACTGGAACCCAAAAATTATTCTGCCGCCCTCTTTATCGGCAACACCTATGACAAGGAGGGCCGGTTCCCTAAAGCAGCAGAGTGGTATGAGCGCGCCATCCAGCTTGATCCCGATATTGAAACCGCTTACCGCTATTACGCAGATATGCTGGCCAAACAAGGGGATATGGCCAAAGCCCGAACCATGCTCATCCATGCCGCTGTGGCCGAGCCTTACAACAAGATTGTGTGGCGGGAAATTCGGGCATGGGCCGTTATCAACCATACGGCCTTCAATATCGTCTACGCAGGTATTCCTCTGGTGAGAGCCGACTCGCCTAAGCCAGTGCATGACCTCGCATCCGCTTGGCTGACCTACTATGCAGTGAAAAAAGAATGGCAAAAAGGCGATAAATTTCAGAAACAATTCCCCCAGCAGGCGTACCGGCACTCTCTTGCTGAGGAATCCGATGCGCTGAATGCCGTTATAGGCATCCTGGAAAAGCTCAAAGTGGACAAAAAGACCGCAGAGACTGTGACCGGCGACCCCAGCGCCAGCCTCCTGCTGAAACTTCATGACACGGGGACCCTTGAAGCCTACGTGTTATTCAGTCTGGGCGATGACGATATTGCCAAGGATTACCTGGTTTATCGGGCCAAGAACCGCGACAAGCTGGAAGCCTATATGGATAAGTTTGTGATGCCGAATCTTAGCGTTCAGCATTCAGCCCAAATCAGCAATCAGCCCAAATAACATTCTTTCCCGCCTTTGCAGCTTATCCCGAAGCGCAGCGAGGGGACCCTTTTCTTTCAGATTACCTTCGCCCGATTCTTCGAGGTGTGCCCCAAAAAAGCGGCTTCAGAGATTTCCTCTGAAGCCGCGATTGTGGATAGTGCCTTAATTTTCTTACTGGTTCACTTGCTCAATGGCCATCATGCCCCGGTCCTCGTGGCCCAGGATGTGACAGTGGAACACAAAGGCTCCGATGTCGGGGCCACGGAAGTCCATCAAGGCCTGAACCTGCGGATACGGTATCGCGGGGCCACCACCGTTGGCGGTGATGCAGGCCGGTGGGCTGGGTGGATTCGTAGCGCTACCGTCGGGGTTCGTGCCTGCGGGATCGCCGCCGCAGAACGGTACCTCCACCATGTCCAGGAACTGGCCGTTGATGCCGGGCGCCTGCGGAGAGCCGTTGGCCTCAAAGTTATCCTGTGACAGCACCTTGAAGTGAATCTGGTGCTGGTGCAGTTCGTGGTTCTCGCGGGCATGGTTCTGGACCAGCCATTTCTCCACCGATCCCTGCGTGGTCACGACCGCCGGAGGATTGTTGCTGTCGAAGGGCGTATCAATGGGATACGGCTGGGTGGCACACTGATGGCCGGTTGAAGTAACGCATCCGCTGGCGTTGATGAAGAAGACACTGCCATCTTCAACCTCTTCAAAGAACACAGTGCGGGTCACGGAGGGAGTTACGCTCATGATTCCGCTAAAGCGCTGAGAAGTGGTGTTCAGCGAAGTGAACTTACCGACATTGTCATCTGCCAGAGGCTCATCGGTATCCGAGCTGAGCAATGCAATGGTCGCTAGCGGACGGGTGGGAATATCATCGCCCAGCGGCCCGGTATTGATGAGTTGGCTCACAAACTGGGCCACCTTCACCGTGGAGGGCGGAGCAGTGACGATAAATTCCACGCGCGCCGCTGGCGGAATACGGAAGTGGGTTACGGGAATCAGCGTGCCGGGCTGAGTGCCATCCTGAGAGTTGACCGGAACTGCATCAATGCCCACCAGTTGGATGGTCTGGTTTACTCCATCAAACCGCACGGCCAGATCCAAAGGTGCATCCGCGCTTGAGTTGCTAACACGCCAGAATTGCTTTTCGCCACTATACATGTGAATAATCGCCGGCGTGTAGGTCACAGCGCTTGTGGTTGTATTCACTGTGGTGTTGATGGAAATATTGTTAATCGTCAGGTCGTTCTGCGGAATTCCCTCCGTGCCGCCCGCACTCTGCTGAATGGGGAATTGCTTGAGCGGCTGGTCGCGGAGAATCAGTATGCGGTGCCGCAATCCCTGCACTGCCGGCTGGACGTTCTGAATTCCATCTACTACCAGCGCCCCAGATGCACCGGACGCAACGGCGGCTTCAGCAAGTCCATGCACGTGCGGGTGATACCAGTAGAGTCCCGGGGGTTCGTTGGTCGGGAACGCCAGGCTATAGGAAAATGTATGGCCGGGGTTGACCAGGGTTTTGACCACGTTATCACCATGGCAGGCTGGCGTGGTGTTGGTGCCGTGATAGTGGATGTTCATTGAGCCACCGCTCATCGGGAAACCATGGGAATTCGTCCCCGCCGCCTGCTGCTCAAAATTGGTGTCGCCGCAGGTGGGGCTGAAGGTGGAACCGAAGGTCTCGTCGAGATCGTTCACTTCAGTAAACGGAGTGTTATTGGTAACGGTGATGTTAAGCGTATCGCCTGGTTTCACGTGCAGTGTCGGGTTCTGTGCGCCGCTCGGGGTCACGAAGCAAAAAGTCTGCCGGCCTATCGAATCGGTGGACGCCTGGTACGAGAACTGCACATTCAGCACGCCGTTCGAGCTGAACAACGCAGGTGGATTGTGGATGACACTGCCAGGATTGAAGCGGGTACACGTGGTGTTAACAGGTGCGACAGAAGTCTGGGCAACAGCACACATTTGCGCCATGACAACTACCATCAAAATCAAAAAGCTTTTACAGTCCCAATAGGAACTTCTACTCTGCTTCATTTAGCTCCTCCATGAATTCGGCAAATTTAACTTTGAATTTCCGACAAGAAGCACTCAGTAACAAAATGGGTTCACTGAGGTTCAGCGCAGAAAAAGCGCGGAATGGCGAGAATGAGAGGTCGCGGCAACACGTCTAAGAATCTTGTGTGCCGGGCGGAACCCAGCTCATTGTTGCGAGTCGACTGCAATCGACAATGTGAGACGTTGCTGGCGTGAAGCGGGGCCCGTTTTTGGAGAGCCAGCCTGACTACTCTACCTTGTCGCCGTTCTCTTTTTCAACCAGCCTTCCTTCTCAAAAAAGACTTCAGAGGCAGGAAGGCTATGGGAGTTTATTAAAATACTCAAATTTTTTAAATTAAATCCTGTTTTCAGAAATTAATATTTTATAACTTATTGAAAATATGTAGTTTTACCAAGAAAATATGGTTTTTATAAAATATAATTTAATGCGACATTAATTTACGAAAACAGGAAATTGCCATTTCAGCAGAGACCTTAATAAATAAGAGTTAAGTCGATAAAAACTGATAAAAATTCTGGGGATTCGGATAATTGGAAAAGTTCAAGAAAGTAAAAATTTATCCCATTAAAAAAATGGATGAACAGGGATAAAAACCGAATACTTTAAAGTTTATCAGGCTGGATTATCAAATAAAGACAACCAAGAAGGGCTGGCCGTTGTTAGCCAGACCAACCCTAACCTCAAGTTGGGCAACCCGAACAATGCCAAGACAGATGCCGCTAACAAAGACAACAAATAAAAAGGGCATCGCCAAAGACACATGGCAAAAGTACGCGATCACGCTCGACGACCTTGAGCAGAAGACCGGGTTTCACTTCACCTCGGTCGTTCAAAATCCATAGAAGATGCCAACGCGGCGTAAAGGCGCTGCATGGCCCGTTGCCCCCCGGGCTGCCTGCCCCTGATTTTGCGTTTTTCGCGTTGATTTGCCACCGGTTCTTTTGCTGTTCTCCGTGGTGAAGGTTCCCTGGCCGATAAGATTTTGTTTTCCGCCGCAAACGGAGTACAGTCTAGGCAAAGCTCCCCCGGCTTGGGCGGAGGACCTGATGAAAACTCTTCTGGCCGTGGTAATCGCCGCGACGCTTCTTTTGTCTGGATGCGCGCGCAATTACAGCTCCACATCACGCCCCTATTCCAGCACTCACACCACCTATTATCGCGGCCACAACACCAGCTCTCACCGGCAGTATCACCACAATGGCGGCGGCAGCGGACGCCACGAGCACCATCACGATCACGACCGCGGTTCAGGGCACCGCCACTAAAGACGCCCCGCTGTCCCCAGGGCTGCCTGCTTCCGATTTGCATTTTTCGCGTTGGTTCGCGGCCGGTACTTTTGCTGTTCTCCGTGTCTCCATGGTAGGTCTTGCCCCGATTACGCGCGATCAGCGATCAGGGCGACCACGCGCGATTTGATTTATACTTGCTGGTTTCACTAGCGATGGCCGGGCGCGCTGGCAAACCGCCATAACTCGCATCTAAGCTGTTGAACAGGAACACACTGAATATGAAGATTCTGGTCTGCATGAAGCAGGTCCCGCAAAAAGACGCACCGCTCAAGCTGAATGAAAGCGGCACATGGATCCGCGACGACGTCTCTTATGAAGTCAATGAACCGGACGCGTACGCCCTGGAAGAGGCGCTGCGGCAAAAAGAGAAGCATACCGGCGAAGTAGTGGTCATCACCGCCGGGCCGGCGCGCTCCCAGCAGGTGCTGCGTGAGGGGCTGGCGAAGGGCGCGGACCGTGCCATTCATCTTGAAGACAACGGCTTTGTCGGCCTTGACGCTTTCAACATGGCCAAAGCTTTCGTCGCCGCCATCAAAGATGAAAAGTTTGACCTGATCTTCACCGGCCTGCAATCAGACGATTACGGTTACGCCCAGACCGGCGTGATCATGGCAGAACTGCTCGGCTGGCCGCATGCCACCATCATCATGGAAATCCAGAAATCTGACGCCGGCATCAAGGTCAAGCGCGAACTGGAGTCAGGCTTCTTTCAGCATGTAAGCATGCCGCTGCCGGCGGTGCTCACGATTCAATCGGGCATCAACAAGCTGCGGTATGCCACGCTGCTGGGCATCAAGCAGGCCAAGAACAAGCCGCTGCGCAAGGTCACGCTGGACGAGGTAAAGTCATCGCTGGGTGAGAACATGCAGAAGATTGAAAAACTCTATATCCCGCAGAAAACCAAAAAGACTGAGATGCTGGAAGGCTCGCCCGGTGAAATCGCCAAAAAGCTGGTGGACAAGCTCCGCAATGATGTCCGCGTGCTTTGATGGAAACAGGTTGGAGTTAGCAAAGACTAAGTCAGCGAGATTGTTTTAAGGAGCACCCATGGAGCGAATGGAATATGACCCTGAAGGCGGAAATTATCAGCCTGTAACTGAACATGAAACCGGCTCAACTTTTATTGTGGTGGGCCTCATCATGATGATCGCGGCGCTCGGCTGGGCGCTGTTCATCGGGTGGGACATACGCGCCGGCGGCGGCCTCATGCAGGCCATTTTCGCCGCGGATGTGGTCCTGGCCCTGTTCCTCCTGGCCCTGGGATTTATTAAAAAGAAACGGCAAACAAATTAGATGGCTGACACAATCCTCGTAATCGCTGAACAACGGGAAGGCAAATTGAACCGCGTCTCCATGGAGACCATTGCGGCGGCGCAGGCCATTGCCACTGAAATAGGCGGCGCCATTGTTGAGGCCGCCATTTTCGGCAGCGGCGTCGCTGGCATTGCCGCGGAACTCGCCGCTAAAAAGCTGGCCAAAGTCACCGTGATTGAATCGCCCAAGCTCGCCCAGTATGAGCCGGATGGCGTGGTGGCCGCTCTTAAAGACTTCATCGCCAAGAAAAAGCCCACGCTGGTGCTGATGCCGCATACCTACCAGGTGCGCGACTTTGCTCCGCAACTGGCTACGGCGCTTCAGCGCACGCTCATCAGTGACGCTATTGGCTTCCACAAGAATGGCGACAAGCTGGTCTTTACCCGGCAGATGTTCCAGGGCAAGTTTGCCGCGGACGTTTCCTTTGCCTGTCCCGCGCCGCACTTCGTTACCTTCCAGGCGGGCGCTTTCCGTGGGGACAAAGCGGAAGCAGGCGCATCACCCGCGCCGGTCGAAACCGTGAATGCCAATATTGCCGATGGCGTCCAGCGCAACCACCCTGAAAATCCGTTCAAGGAAGCCAAGCAGGCTGTCGATCTGACTCAGGCGGAAATCATCGTCTCCGTTGGCCGCGGGATCAAAGAACAGAAGAACATTGAACTG
>DATBCN010000017.1:0-3953 GCA_036270475.1 Candidatus Angelobacter sp.
CATACCTGTCGCTCGATTTGGGCGAAGGATCATTGGGGCGGGTTGGCGATGTGTCTCCGGGAAAAGGCGGACGCTCATATACATCCTGCGGCTTCTGCGCGGGCTGGCTGGCGCGAGGCGTCGGTGTCGGCGTGGGAGTTGTGCGCGGCTGGATATGTGGCTGATCGTCAGGACTGTTCTGGGCCAGGGCGCGCGGCACGGACAAAAACAGACTTATAAAACCGGACATGACCAAAACGGCAAAAGTATGAAAATGCAACTTCATATATAGCTATTCTACGAAAAGACCGCCTATTTACCGCCTATTTAAAGATCGCCTATCTAAAAGATCGTCTATATCTAAAGATCGCTGCAAAGGCCAAAACTTGCGCCGATGGAGCTTGCCCTTGGCCCAGCCAAAATTAAAGGCCGCCAGAAATCTGGCGGCCTCTGTCTGCGCAAGCGTCCCGGGGGAGGTGAGACTACCGGCTCGGGTTGGGAGCGGTACTCTGCGCAGAGCTTGGTGTTTCTGGGGCCGTGACGTTCGTCATCAGGCGGACATCAACGCGGCGGTTCTTGGCGCGTCCATCAGCCGTATTGTTTTCGGCTGCGTATTTGTCCTTGCCCAGGCCGATCAGATAAATCTTGTGGGCCGGAATGCTCTTGGACGAGAGATACTGCACCACGGAATCAGCGCGCTTCTCGCTCAGCTTGTAGTTATACATGGCCCCGCCTACGGAATCAGTGCCGCCTTCCACCACCACCAGATAGCCTTTGGTGTTGGGGACTTCCGCCAGCAACTGGTCCAGAGCGGTCTTGGCTTTCGCGGTCAGGTCAGCTTTATTAAAGGCGAAGTGAACTGAGGTCTCTGCCACCGGGCGATAGTTATCCAGATTGGCCACGGCGTTGGCCAGCACGTCAGCGCGGGTATTGGCTTGCGTTGCCAGTGTCTGGGCCTGGTCGGCGCGGCCACGGGCGTCCAGCGCTTTTTGGTCGGCTTCACCGGCCTTGGTGTTCGCGCCGGCAATGCCAGCGGTTGCGCGGGTGTCAACATCGTGAATGGCGGTGTTGTTCTTGGCGGTCCGGGCATCAAGTTCGTTGGATTTCTCGACGATTGGCTGGGTCTGCTTGCGGACATAATTCTTTGTTGTGCAGCCAGTGCCGATCATCATCGATGTGCCGGCCAGCAGAACCAAAAGGCTCGATTTCAAATTCATGGGGAAAGCTCCTTAAGACCCACGCGGCGCAGGGTGATGCCGCCTATAAAGTCACTCTGGAAGATAGCAACTGTCATGCCAATGCCGGAGGCAAGACAGTTTTATACTAAATGTTTTATAATCAATAGGTTGAATGCTACCCTAAGGCTCTTCCCAAGCCGGCCTGAGTGTCTGACCGTAGAATTTTTACGCACCTGGCACCTTATAGGAAGAATCTAGGTAGTTAGCCTCAGCTTTCCCCCTATGGATCTGACACAGAAAATCCGGACCCTGCCGCTCCAGCCCGGAGTTTACCTATATAAAAACGCCGAGGGTGAGGTCATTTATGTAGGCAAGGCCAAGAACCTGCGCGCCCGGGTGCGCTCGTATTTCCAGGAAGGCGTGGGCGAAGCCAACGCCAAAACCGGAAGCCTGCTGCGCGAGGCCGTGGACGTTGATTACATCGTTGTTGCCAACAATAAGGAAGCACTGGCCCTTGAAAATAACCTGATCAAGCAAAAGAAGCCGCGCTTCAACATCCTCCTTCGTGACGATAAGTCTTATCCTTATATCAAGCTCACTCTGGGTGAGCGCTATCCGCGGGTCTACGTAACGCGACGATTGCGGAAAGACGGCAGCAATTATTACGGCCCATATTTTCCCGGCAACCTCGCCTACCGGATCGTCGACCTCATTCATCGCAGCTTTCTGGTGCCTTCCTGCAAGGTCGATCTCACTCGATACCATCTGCGCCCCTGTCTCCAGTACTACATCAAGCGCTGCCTGGGCCCGTGTGTGCAGGACCTGACCACGCCGGAAGCCTATCGTGAAGCTGTGCATGACGTGCAGCTACTGCTCGAAGGCCGCCAGACTGATCTGGCAAAGTCACTGCGCCAGCGCATGGAAGAAGCCGCGGCCAACCAGGAATACGAACGCGCTGCCCGATACCGTGACATGCTCTCCACCGTGGCCCAGCTCCAAGAAAAACAGCGCATGGCAGCCGCTGAAGGCGACGACCAGGACGTCTTTGGCTACCACTATGAGAATGACATGCTGGCGGTGAACGTGTTTCACCTGCGCGGCGGGAAAATTCTGGACCGGCGTGAGTTCTTCTGGGAAGAGCTGCCGGAGAATGCCGTGCCTCAGGATGATCATGTGGCACAGCCGCCCTCGGCTGTGTTCCCCGAAGAAACGCAGTCGCCTTCCGCTGCAAGCAGCGCACAGTTCCATCCCGGAGAATTCTTCTCCGCCCTGATGAAGCAGGTTTACATTGACCAGCAATATGTCCCGCGCGACATCCTATCCCCGGTCGACTTTGAAGACCGCGCGGAACTCGAAGAGCTGCTCTCAGAAAAGCGCGGCAGCCGCGTCGAAATTCTTGTCCCGCAGCGCGGAGAAAAACGCTCGCTCATCGACCTGGCCGCGCAGAACGCCCAGCAGTCATTCGTCCAGCGCTTCCGCGTGATGAAGCCGCAGGCAAAGGCCGTACAGGAGGCCCTGCAGGACGCGCTCGGCCTGCCCGACATCCCCAAACGCATTGAGTGCTTTGACATCTCGCACATACAGGGCGCGGAGACCGTGGCCTCCATGGTGGTCTGGGAAGACGGCGCCATGAGCAAAAATGCTTACCGCAAATTCATCGTGCGCACCGTCACCGGCGTGGACGATTTTGCCTCCATGCGCGAGGTCGTTACCCGCCGCTATAAGCGCCTGCGCGACGAGAATAAAGCTTTTCCCAGCCTTGTTTTAATAGACGGAGGCATTGGACAGCTTCACTCCGCGGCCCAGGCGCTGGAAGAGCTGGGCATCACTAACCAGCCGCTTGCCGCCATCGCCAAGAAAGAGGAGATCATCTACGTTTTTGGCCAGGAAGATGATCCCGTGGTGCTGGACCGCCACTCACCCGTGCTGCATCTTGTCCAGATGGTGCGCGACGAGTCCCACCGCTTCGCCGTTACCTTCCATCGCAAGCGCCGCCAGATGCGCGACCGCAAATCCGAACTGCTGGAAATCCCCGGCGTCGGCGAACGCACCCGCCAGCGATTGTTGCAGCATTTCGGCAGTGTCCGCGCCGTGCAACAGGCCGATGCCGCTGCACTGGGCGCAGTGCTGACCAAAAGCCAGACCGAGGCAGTGCTGAGGCATTTTCAGAAAGTCCAGTAAGCGTTGGGTTTCAATTACCAAATTACCAACTTACCCAATTACCAGATCTTTCCCACGCCACCCCCACCCAGCTTCAACCCCGAAAAATATAGACTTACACGATTCAACCCCGGGGTTGGCCCTTCAATTTCGGCGATATTTGCCACTTTTGGCATTCTTGGCAATCGCATCCCTGCCCCTCCCCCGGTCATCCCAGATTGGCGTGGGTTTGAGCGACTTCATCCTGCCCCTTTGTGGTCCTTCGTGGCCTTTGTGGTTGAAGGTTTGGGGTTAGTTTTGGCTAATTGCCAGTTGCCAATTGCTATTTTTCAAAGACCCGTGCATTCCACCCCTGAGGGCTGCCAGAGAATAGCGCACTTTTTGTGGCGAAGCTAGCACGAATCCGGACACGTCTTGACAAACCACGCCTGCGGAGCTGTTCGCTTCGCGCAGGATTTTGGTGGAAAGATTTTGGTGGTGGAAGAACGGCCCTTCAGGTGTCTAGTTCCATGACATCCTTTACAAAACGTTCCCGGGACATCCTTTATACTCCCGCCCGCAGGCAACGGGGCTGGAGTGTGAAAATAGATCAGCATAGCGGAGCGTGAAAATAGATCAGCCGAAGGCGGAGCGCTG
>DATBCN010000018.1:0-3860 GCA_036270475.1 Candidatus Angelobacter sp.
TTTACCGACCCAATCACCCGCTTCCGCTGCGTCAACACCAACCTGCAGGACATGCTGGTCAACTTCAACTTTCTGCTGCATGATCCGGGCGATGGCCGCAAGGTGCATCGCGGATTCAACTCAGCATTGGATATGGTCTACCCAAAAGTGAAAAAGGCAGTCGACCAGATCAAGCAGCAATCGCTCAACAAAGCCATCTGGTGTACCGGGCATAGCCTGGGAGCTGCGCTGGCAACACTGGCGGCTGACAGATTGTCGGCAAAGTACCGGATCCAGGGACTGTATACATTTGGTTCACCGCGTGTCGGCGCCCCGGCGTTCTGCGCGACATTCCCGGTCGCGAACACGTACCGCTTTGTCGATAACCGTGACCTGGTGCCCACGGTGCCGCCGGAAGTGCTCTATGGCCATGTGGGCCATCTGAAATATCTCACCGAAGACGGACGATTGCTGGAAGAAGAAGAGAAGCACAGCGAGTTAGTAAAGCTGAAAGAGGGATTTGCGTTTTGGCGGCTGGCCCGGGATTCCGCCGTGAGAGACGCGCACCTGAATGACATGAGCACATGGAGCGTGCCGGTGGAATCCCTGGCGGACCACGCGCCCATCTACTACGCCAACAAGATTTGGAACCTGATGGCCAGGGAGCGCAACGATTGAAAGGAAGGATGCCCCGCTCGATTTCGCTGGCTATTGCGCCGGGTAGGGAGATTCAGCCCGTTTGCGAAGCAAGGTTGGCGGCAGCGCAAAGAAAATGGCCAGGGCGACATTGGTGGCTATGCTGGCGCGCACGTTGATCCAGGCCAGTGCAAGGCAGAGCAAATACATGATTGGGCCGTAGGCGTACTGGCGTGAGATGTTGTCCGCCGCGGCCCCGCTTACGGATCTATCCAGCAGATGGTGTGTCACCGCGTATCGCCAGAGCACATTGAACAACACGGCGATGACGAAAAACGTAGCGTTGTAAAGCACCGCGGCTGTTTTCTGGTCGGGACCGCCAACGTGCTCCGCCAACACCGCTGTGGGAAAAGGGACCACCGTTACTCCCAGCAGCAACAGCAAATTCAAGATGAGAAGCACGTCGTTGGATTTTCTGATGTGGGTAAACATGCGGTGGTGGTTGATCCACATCACGCCGATATAAATAAAGCTCATCAGGAACGCCAGATAAGACGGCCATTGCCGCAGCAGCGCAGCCGCCAGATGGCCCTGGTCCTGCCGGGGAACTTTGATCTCCAGAATCAGCAATGTGATGGCGATGGCAAACATGCCATCAGAGAATGCCTCTATGCGCGTGGTTTCAGATTGCATAGGCCAATCAGTGCCGGGCCCCGACCAGGGCCGCGTTCTGGGAAAGCTCTTTCAATGATTCCCCGAAGGGCGTCTTAGCGATCCCTCGCTCCGTGATGATGGCGCTGATGTATTTGCTGGGCGTCACGTCGAATGCCGGATTTTCCACCAGCACACCGTCAGGCGCAACCTGTTTTCCGGCATGGTGAGTGACTTCGCGGGCAGAGCGCTGCTCAATGGGAATTCCTTCTCCGCTCGGCATGTTCATGTCAACCGTGGACCACGGGGCGGCAACATAGAACGGAATGGCATGCTCTTTGGCCAGCACAGCCACGGAGTATGTTCCAATCTTGTTGGCCACGTCGCCGTTTGCGGCGATGCGGTCTGCTCCCACAATGACTGCCTGGATCTTGCCCTGGCGCATCATCGCGCCTGCCATATTGTCCGCGATGAGCGTCGTCTGGATCCCGTCTTTCATCAGCTCCCATGCAGTGAGACGCGAGCCTTGCAGAAAGGGGCGGGTCTCGTCGGCGAAAACATGCAGGCGCTTGCCGGAAGCGATGGCGGAGCGGACCACGCCGAGCGCTGTGCCATAACCGCAGGTTGCCAGCGCGCCCGCGTTGCAGTGCGTGAGTATGCCGCCGGAACTGGGCAGAAGCGCGGCTCCGTGCCGTCCCATGGTTTCATTGGCGGCGATGTCTTCCAGAAGCATCTGCTGGGCCTCTTCCGCCAGCGTGACCTTGATGTGATGAACGCCCTGGCCCGCCACTGAATCAAACTTCTGCTGCATCCGGCGTATGGCCCAGAACAGATTTACCGCCGTGGGACGCGTCTCTCCCATGGTGCGGCAAATCTGGCCAAATTCAGTGCGCAGAGAGGCAACATCCGGCGCCGCGGATTGCTTTACGCCCAGCGCGATTCCCATGGCTGCAGCCACGCCAATGGCCGGCGCGCCGCGCACAATCATGTCCCGGATTGCCATTGCTACTTCCTGATAGGTGGCGCAGGTTACAAAGACCTCTTCCGTGGGGAGCCGCGTCTGGTCAATAAAGCGGACGCCCTGGCTGGTCCATTCAAGTGTTTTGATCATCCCAGATTAGATTGTAATTGGTGCGGCGCAGGACGCGCTATTTCTTAAAGTGGGGCAGTAACGGTTGGGTGTGAATAAAAAGACGGGCGGTGAAAAGCCAGTCCCCAAAAAGGGCATGGAAAAGACCGTCGCGGAAAATGGACGGACGCGAAGCAGCCCAAATTGGGCGCAAGAAAATCCGCGGCCATCCTGCTTTGCCGAAAACAGTGGACAAATTGCGCTAGTTCGGCTGTCGCGGCACTACCTGTTCGTCAATAATCACAAACTGCGCCGGGCAGGTGCTTGATCCGCAAATTACCGGGACCACGCCGCGCATCTGGCGGCGGGTAATCAGTCCCAGCGTCCCGCATTCGGGGCAGGAGAGCACGGCCCAGAAGGGATCATCATGGTCGCCTACCTGGCCCGCGTTTTCCAGCACAAAGATGCTGCCCGGCTCCATTTGTTCCGGAAGCCATTCAGTAATGATGTTCAGCTCTGCCACCATTGTCACCTCCGCCACAACTCTTCTCCTTCAAAATCCTTTACCTTGTGATGTAACCAGGTGTTACGAACTCTGCCTTCTCCCCGCGCCTCGCGCCGGCTGTTTTTGCGCCGGACGGCGGTTGAATATCTCCGCCCGGACCTCCTTTACGGCGTCACTCAGACAGACGCTGAGCAATGGCTGGCGCGAGTTCTTAAGTATGTCAATGATCTGGCGCTGCGAGTTCTCCAGATAAATGCGTTTCCCATCAGTCAACAGGTGATATTCAGAGCCGTTACTTACCGCTTCCGCCAGCCGCCGGCCAAACTCCTTTTGCAGGAATTTCATGATCCGGCGGACGCGCTGCAGCGGAAAGCCTTTTCTCCGCAGGGCGCAAATTACCGCGATCTCAGTAACATCGTCAAAGGTGTACAGCCGACGACGGCCTTCGCGCTGGGGCTGCACAATGCCGCGTTCGTCCCACCACTGAAGCTGCCGCGGCGTAATGCCCGTCAGCTTTACCACCTGCGCCGATGTAAACCGCTGGTCCATCTTGTATAGGAAATGTTTAAAACATTTTCCTACATAAATGTTTGACTCATTTTAGGAGCGGTATCTAGAAAGTCAACAAGAATCCGGCGCGGCTGGCCTTCACCAGGACACAAGAGAAATCCAGGCCTGGTGAAACAGCAGGCGGCAGGTACGAAAAATCCCGGAGCCAAAGTGAAGGAATTCACCCCGAGCATGGGTGAAAAGCGATGAATGGACAGGCCCGAGCTGCTGAGTCTTTCCCTCACACCGGGCAGAAATTAGCAGTGGCCTGGGTGCCGCACGTTGGCATGGCCGCGCGGTCACGGACTACCGTCCTAATGTGGAGAGAGAATCCTGTGGCGCGATTTTTGCCTGGCCCGGGCTGCCTCCGCCGACAAAATGTACTATTTCCAGCTTGTCGCCTTCCTTGAGGATCGTCGTATCCCAGTTGGCGCGCTGCACGATCTCAAGATTTAACTCCACGGCAACGCG
>DATBCN010000019.1:0-1663 GCA_036270475.1 Candidatus Angelobacter sp.
CTCACATCGCGCGTGCATCCGGCCAGCTCGCGCCTGCCGTTATCCAGAAATTTTACCGAGATCGGCAAATCGAGCGAAAACCGCCGGGTGGTTCGTTTGTCCGGCTGTGGTTGCGCCATGGCTGGGCCTCCAAATACCAAAGGACCGTTAGCCTGATTTTAGCCTATGTAGCTGGAATTTTGATGGGATTTTCTGCGCAAACAATCATCTCTGACGTCGGGCCCTGCCAAGACGGCGAGGCCGACTTGCGCGCCGAGCCGCATACTTCAGGCGCTAAAAAATCTTTGGGCGAGCAGACTCTTGAGCGGGTTGGAGCGTAGCGACAACTTAAAGAGCCAGGAAATTTTCCAGCAGCAACCGCCCTGACTCCGTCAGCACGCTTTCCGGATGGAACTGCACGCCTTCCACCGGAAAATGGCGGTGCCGCAAACCCATGATTACGCGCGTGCCATCGGCTTCGCGGGCATAGGCTGTGATCTCCAGCTCTTTAGGAAGGCCCTCTTCCGCCACGATGAGCGAATGATAACGCGTTGCCGTCATCGGCTGCGGTGCGCTCTTGAACAACGTCTTGCCGTCATGCTGCACTTTGCTGGTTTTACCATGCATGAGTTTTTTTGCTCTCACAACGTTGCCGCCAAACGCTGCGCCAATGGCCTGATGCCCCAGGCACACGCCCAGCACAGGGCGCTTGCCGGCAAAGTGCTTGATAAGGTCAATGCTTATGCCGGCCTGTTGCGGCGTGCAGGGACCGGGCGAAATAACGATATGGCTCGGCTGCATGGCTTCCACATCCTGCGGCGTAACCTGGTCGTTGCGCCGCACCTCAACTTGCTGCCCTAGCTCTCCCAGATATTGCACCAGGTTGTAAGTGAAGGAATCGTAGTTGTCGAGAACAAAGACCATTGCGGGCAGCCTTGCGGTAAAACATCAGTTTAGCGGAGAAATACGGTATTTGGTACTTAGTATTTAGCTTACCTGGAATCGCCAATCATTAGGTTTGCCAATACAGTTGCGGGCTTATGGCAGGTTTGCCAATACAGTTGCGGGCTTATGGCCAAGTACGAATAACCAAGTACCGATTCCCCGTGTTAGCCTTTCCCAATGCTGCACATCACCAATGGCGAGTCCGTTACTGGCACCTTTCGCCAGGTCAGGTTTCCGGGAATTTATCTCGCCTGGAATGATGTTTTGCATGACGGCCCTGTCCCCCAGACGGAAACTCTGCCGGAGCTTTCTGACGTCCGTGCCCGGGCGCTGGCCGGTTTTGGATGTGGCGACCCGGAAAAGCTCCGCGCCGGTTTGGCCGCTCGCGACCGCACTCTTGAAGATTTTCGCAAGCACCAGGATGTAGTGCTCTGGTTTGAGCATGATCTTTACGACCAGTTGCAGCTTCTGCAGTTGCTGGATTGGTTCAACGCGCAGGACATGGGAGCAACAAACCTGGACCTCATCCAGATCAATTCTTATCCCGGCGTTCGGCCTTTTTACGGACTGGGCCAACTGAGCGGCACACAACTGTCCCGCCTGTTTCCCATGCGCAAGCGGGTAACGCGGGAGCAAAAAACTATCGCCGCCGAGGTGTGGCATGCCTTCCGCGCGGCCGATCCGGGAACACTACTCGAATTTGCCCGGCAAGAATTCCCTGAAATGCCTTTCCTCGCCG
>DATBCN010000020.1:0-1939 GCA_036270475.1 Candidatus Angelobacter sp.
GCGATGGTTTTCCAGCACGTTGTTCAGCGTCCGGGAATACCGGCCCAGCGATCCCGAGGTAAACAAGGTGTCATTCGCCGGGACAATCTGCACCAGCCCATCGGTTGCTCCGGCATTGCTTTGTTCCGCGGCGTTCACATGCTGGTCATTGCCAGCGAGCAGTCCCAGCCGCGAAAATTCATAGCCTGGCACCAGGCGCTGGATCTCATCGAGCATGGCATAAGGATCAAAAGGACTGAATCGCGGTTCCATGTTATTGGCAGTGAGCCACACGGAGTGGCGGTCCGCCTCACCGGACTGCGCGCCGCGGGTCTGGCCCATGTCTGCTCGAACGCCGCCGCCAAAAGGAACTAGCTTGCGGACTTCCGTGCCAATGCGTTCCGCTACGCGAACAATAATCTCAAAGTCACTCTTGATGCCGGAGATGTCGCCGGCTTTTTTCAGCAATTGCAGATCACCACTGGTATTGGTGAAGGTGCCGGACTTTTCATACGCCGATGCGGCCGGCAGAACGACCTCCGCCAGCATAGCCGTCTCAGTCAGAAACAGTTCCTGTACCACGACAAATGTATTCTGCAGCGCTGCCGGATCAAAGTTGTAGTCAACCACCGGATTTGAACCGACCACGTAGAGAGCGGAAAGTTTACCGGCTTTGGCTGCCTGCATCATTTCCTGCAGGGAGAGACCTTTGGTTTTCGAGAGCGGTCCCCACTCTTCGTTGTATTTGTGCGGGCCGTTGATGGCGACGTAGCCCGGCAGCAGGTCAGGGTACAGGCCCATGTCCGCTGCGCCACGAGAGTTGGCGTAATCGCCCAGGCAGATGAATTTTGCGCCGGAAGCGCCGCCAAACTTGACCAGCGCGGTTATGTCCGCGCCGCCCAGCTCTGAGCCAAAGATGATGACCGGGTTTTTCTGGGCTTTCAGTTCGTCGCGCAGATGTTTCAGCGCGTCATTGGAGCCGCTGGCTCCGGTGAGCGAGCCAGCAGCAGCATCGTCGCCGTTGAGGAAAGCAACCAACTTGCCCTCGCGGCCTTCAGGGATCTGCACAAAACGAGCGGCCTGCCGTTGCAGCTTGACGGCTCGAGAATTCACTACGTAAAGCTTTGCCTGATTGAGGCGGACATTTGAGCGGATATTCCACGCCAGCAGCGGATGGCGCTCTGTTGGATCATTGCCAATCAGCAGGATAGCTGAAGCATTAGCGACATCACGCATCGTGGCCGTGCTGTTCTCTTTACCGGCAATGGCGCGGGCAAATCCAGCGAAGTCCGCCGTGCGATGGTGATCAATGTTGTTGGTGCCCAGCACGGTGCGGGCAAATTTCTGCAGCAGATAGTTTTCTTCATTGGTGGTGCGGTTGGAGCCGATTACGCCAATGGATTGTCCGCCCTTGCTGTCGCGGATCTCGCGCAGGCGCTTGCCCACGTGTTCAATGGCTTCTTCCCAGGTGGTGGGAGTGAGCTTGCCGTCTTTGCGCACCAGTGGCTGGCGCAGGCGGTCTTTGTGGTCAAAGTAATCAAAAGCGTAGCGGCCTTTGATGCAGAGAAAATCGCCGTTAATGCCGCTCTTGTCGCGATTGTCGCCGCGAACGATGTCCATCCCGGTATCTGACCGGCGCACACCGAGCGTGGTTTTGCAGCCATCGCCGCAATGCGTGCAGATGGTGCCCACATGCTTCATCTCCCACGGGCGGGTCTTGTAGCGATAAGCGCCAGAGGTCAGAGCGCCGACCGGGCAAATGTCAATGCACATGCCGCATTCTTCGCAGTCCAGATGGTCGCCTTCATTCGGCGCGATGACGGAACTGGAGCCGCGAAGCTGCACGCCGAGCGCGGAAACATCCATGCCTTCACCGCAGACGCGGACGCAGCGGTAGCAGAGGATGCAGCGCGGGCGATCAAAGAAGACGACAGGAGACCACTGCTGCTCTTCCTTGTGC
>DATBCN010000021.1:0-2843 GCA_036270475.1 Candidatus Angelobacter sp.
TGCGCGCAGGTAGTCGCAGATATCCGGAGCAAGCCAGGGCTGTTGCGGCGGCCCGCTTCGGCTCTGGTAAACCAGCGTCCAATTCGCCATGCCGCAAGCGGCAGCCACGCGCGCACTGGCCTCCTTGAGCTGGCGCACATATGGTGACGCTTCCGCCATGCTTACCGGAATACTGTGCGCGGTAAAGATCATCTGCTCCGCGCCGGGCAATTGCGCCAACGTCGCTTGGACCCGGTCCGTCATCGCGGCAATAAACTCAGGCCGCTGGCAAAAGTTTGGGAGCTTTTCTATCACCAGATCCTGCACACCCGCAGATTGCTGTGCCCGCGCGATGTCCTCACGATACTGGCGGCATCCTGAGTACGATCCAAATGCCGACGTGACCAGCACAGCGGCGCGGCGAACACCCGCTGCCTGCATCTGCTCAAGCGTCTCCGGCAGCAGCGGATGCCAGTTGCGATTGCCCCAATAGACCGGCATCTTCATATTGTGGCCCCTGAATTCCTGCTCCAAAGCGGCAATCAGTTGCTTGTTCTGCTCGTTGATGGGGCTGCGACCGTCAAAATGGTAATAATGTTCCGCCACCTCCAGCATCCGCTCGCGGGGAACATTTTTTCCGCGTAAAACATTTTCCAGAAACGGCAACACGTCTTCATGTTTTTCCGGCCCGCCAAAGGAGACAACCAGCAGTGCGTCAAATGAATTCATGTGAGGCCCAATTTTAAATCATGCAGCCTGCAGTGGCCGACGGGCCGCTATAATCGCTGGCCATGTACACATCAACCATTCTCAAGCCAGTCGTTTTAAAGTCCGCCATTCTTGCCGTTGCCTTTTTGCTCTGCTCCGCTGCCAATGCCTTGCAAGGGGCCGCACCGGCGTCCGCTTCCGCTGACCTCGACGCCATCGTCAAACAGGTCATGACCCGGGAGCGTGTTGTGGGCGCATCCGTGCTGGTGGCGCGCGGCAACCGCATTCTGCTGCATCAAGGCTATGGCTTGGCCGATCTCGGCCTGGAAGTTCCCACCAAGCCTGACGCCGTCTACCACATTGTCGGCCCCATGCTTCCCTTCACCGGCATTGCCGTGATGCAACAGGTGGAGCGCGGCAAGCTCTCGCTCGATGATGACATCTCCAAATTCATCCCGGAATTTCCCTTGCAGGGGCATCACGTCACCGTGCGCCAGTTGCTCAACCATACTTCCGGCAT
Source organism: Candidatus Angelobacter sp. (assembly GCA_036270475.1). Taxonomy (GTDB): domain Bacteria; phylum Acidobacteriota; class Terriglobia; order Terriglobales; family Acidobacteriaceae; genus Angelobacter. Next base: position 1,208 of record DATBCN010000021.1, read on the forward strand.
CGTCGATTACCACTATCTCGGCGATCCCATTGAAGCCACCAGTCGCCAGCCCAAAGCGCTGGACGAAGTGATGGCGCTTTACTCCGGCAAGAACTGGGTCAACGAGCCGGGCAAGAAGTGGGACTGGTCCATCTCCGGTTTTCAGTTGCTCGTCACTATCGTGGAGCGCGTGACCGGCCAGAGTTTCCCAGACTATGTGCAGCAAAACATCTTCAAGCCCGCAGGCGTTCAATCAACCACGTATTGTGACGATTTCACGCTTACTCGCGGGCTTTCCCGCGCCTACCGCAAGATGGGCCCCAACTATGTTGAGGCCCGCGAAAACGGCATGGCCTATAACTCTGACCTGCGCTTCTGCTCCACCGTGAGCGACCTTCTTCAGCTCTGGCGCGCCATCAAGGAGAAAAACCTGGTCAAACCGGAAACATTCCGGCAAATGACCACCGCGGAAGGCGCGGCGGCGCAGATGTCCGCGCAGGACCCCAAGGCGCAATACGGTTTTGCCATGATCCTGAATCATGAAGAAGAACACCATCGCATCGGCCAGCATGGATCGCTCATGGGTTACAGCGGCAGCCTCTATGACTTCCCTGACGACCAACTCACCATCGTGGTGCTGACCAACACTGAAGACCAAAATGCATACGCCATCACACGCGCTCTGGGCCGTGCAATTCTTGGCCTTCCGGCGCTTCCCTCATCGCCACAACCCGCGGAACCAACGCTCGCCGACAAACCGGTTTCCGGCGCCGAACGCAAACAACTTGCCGGAACGTTTGTGCTCAAGCTCGCCCGTGTTTCCGCCAATCTGCATGATTCATTCGCGCAGTACCGGCGGACCTATCGCGTCTTTGACGAAAATGGACGTCTCATGATCCAGCCGCTGGGTGAAGGCCCGGAACGTCTGCTCAAACAGGACGATGGCAGCTTTGCCATGCGATCATCGCGGGCAGCGCATATTTCATTCGTGCTGCAAAATGACCGCGCCGCATCGATGAAGATGGACTCTCCTGGCTTTCCGCTGGCGGGCGATCGAGTGGGGGATGGCGATCCGGGGACGTTTCATGGGCAGGGGAGGTAGTTGCCCGGCGGGCAGGTCTTCAGCCCGCCGGAAACCGCAATGCTACTTGCACTCCGCTTTTACGATCTCTTTCAGCACTTCGTCGGATTGAGCGGTCTTATGCGAGGACAACTCAAAACTCCGCGTAAACCACTCGGCTTCAGGGTTTTGGTCCTTGCGGGCGCAGCAACTGATGAACGCATCACAGCTTGCACCGCCGCAATCGGCTGACGTTTTGCAGGGATATCCGCAACTGCAGCGGCAGGTCCCGTGCTTTGGAACCGGTATTGCCACGCCCTCAGGCTGCGGCGCAACGGTGACAGCTTGCGGCAATACGTCGTCCAGTACAAACACGCTTTTGAACGAAAGGTCCGGCATCAGGTAAGTCCTGGTGCCCAACGAAGCTGTTGACGATTGTGTGTTGGCGTCAGTGGCGGCCGCAAAAGCGGCAACCGCAGACAGCAGAAAAACGGCAACAAGCAATTTCTTTGTCATACGCAGTGTCCTTCCCAAGAGACCGCGTTGGGCGGTCTCTGGCGGGAATTGTATGCCGCCATACTGCCAGCAGTTCTGGAA
>DATBCN010000022.1:0-3595 GCA_036270475.1 Candidatus Angelobacter sp.
CAGAAACTGGTCGCGGTGAGTAAAAGCCGACCGCCCTTCACCCTGCGGCAGTATGCCAAAGAAAAACCGTGAACGCTCCCGCAGCTTGGCCAGCGCCTGAATCACACCGGGCGAAATCGCTTTCTTCTGCTGCAGCGTGGCCTCAATATCGCGGGCCAGTTCCTCAAAACGCAGGTTGCTCACGCTCACGCCAAAATAGCTTCCTGCCACATCCTCCAGTTCGTGGGCCTCGTCAAAAATCGCGGCGGAGAAGTCCGGCAGCACCCCGGCGTCCGGCCCGCCTGACTGCCGCAATGAGAGGTCGGCAAAGAAGAGGTGATGGTTCACGATGATGATGTCGCTTTCCGCGGCGCGGCGATGCATCTGCGTGATAAAGCAGCGGTCCCACTGCGGACATTTTTGTCCGGTGCAGCGTTCGCTGCGCGCGTCCAGCTTTTGCCAGAGCTGTGTATTTTCCGGAAGGCCTTTCAATTCAGCGCGATCGCCGCTTTCCGTCGTCGCTTCCCACTCGGCAATCTGCCGGTATTGATCGATCTCCTGCAGTCCGCTCAGTACCGGCTGGTTGGTAAGGTCATAAAGCTTCTGCCGGCACAGATAGTTATTTCGCCCTTTCATGTAGCAGACGCGCAGCTTGCCCGGTTTTTGCCCTGGACTGCCACTAAAAAGGTGTTGCTCAAGGAATGGTATATCTTTAAAGAAGAGCTGTTCCTGCAGGTTTTTGGTGCCGGTGGAGATAATCACCCGCTTCCCGCTGCGGATCACCGGCAACAGATAGGCCAGGGTCTTGCCCGTTCCCGTTCCCGCTTCAACGATCAGGTGCCTGCGCTCGGTGAGCGCTTTTTCCACGGCCTCCGCCATCTGCAATTGGCCGCGGCGGAACTCATAATTCGGGTGCGCCTTGCTCAGCAGTCCGCCGGGAGCAAAGAACTCATGCAGCGTGGGCAGGCGGCGTGGAACGGCGGACGCAACTTCGGGCTGATAGGAAGAGGCCATGGCAAGCGTGGTTTAATGATAGCTGGGAACGGCGGCTGGCGCTGGCATCCATGGCAAAAAATTGATCAGGGCATTCATCCGGATGGGACAGGATTGACTGAAGCTAAAAACAAATCGCAGGCGCCATTGCTGGCCATTGTAGGGCGGCCCAACGTGGGCAAGTCCACGCTGTTCAACCGTCTGATTGGGCGGCGGCGCGCCATTGTGGGCGACGAGCCCGGCATTACCCGCGACCGGCTCTACGGCGAGATCAACTGGGATGGCCATTTGCTGCGCGTGGTGGATACGGGAGGAATTGTCCCTGACGACAAAGCACTGATCCCAGCGGAGATATTTCGCCAGGCCCGCGTGGCCCTGGAAGAATCGAATGCGGTGGTGATGGTGGTGGACGCCCGCACAGAACTTGCGTCGCCGGACATGGAGCTGGCGCGGCTGCTGCAACGCCTGGGCAAGCCGCTTTTTCTGGCGGTAAACAAGGTGGATTCAGCCAAGCAGGAAGCCGCGGCGCAGAACTTCAGGACGCTGGGCATTCGCGAGGTCTTTCCCATTGCCGCCGAACATGGCTTGGGGACCATGGAGCTAATGGACGCCATCATGGCCGTTGTGCCGGTAGTAAAAGCGCCGGACGAGCCGGGGCCAGAACGTGATCGCCATCAGCGCTCCGCCGGGCGGCCAGCGCGAAACGCAGCGAATCCGGACGAACAGCCTGTCGTCACGGAAACCGGGCTTGAAGAACACGAACCTTCTAATCTGGAAGAGTCTGAACCATCTGAAGCAGAAGAGAAAGAAACCAAGGTAGCCATCATCGGGCACCCGAATGTGGGTAAATCCACGTTGCTCAACATACTTACCGGGAGTTCACGGGCCATCGTCTCGCCCATTGCCGGCACCACGCGTGACGCCATTGACGAGCTGATTGAAAAAGACGGTCACACCTACCGGTTTATTGACACGGCTGGAATCCGGCGCAAAGGCAAAACTCATTTAATGGCGGAAAAACTTTCCGTGGTGATGGCGCGCAAACATCTTGAGGCCGCCGACGTGGCTCTGCTGGTGATTGACGCCGGGGAAGGAGTCACCGGCCTGGACGCGACCATCGGCGGCTACGCGCATGAGAGCGGACGGTCAGTGATTGTGATTATCAACAAATGGGACCTGGTGGGGCCGGGCCGTAAAGATGGCCGTCCCCCTGCCGACCGCGAGCTTTTTGAAAAGCAGGCGCGGCGCGCGTTGAAGTTTCTGGATTACGCCCCAATGGTCTTTGTCTCCGCCGCGGGCGGCAAGAATATTGACAAGATTTTCCGCGCCCTGGAACTGGTGGCCACGGAGCGGCGCAAACGCATCGGCACTTCACAGATGAACAGATTCCTGGAGTCAGTGGACTTTACCCGCGCCTCTGTACCGCACCGCCAGCAGGTAAAAATCTTTTACATGACGCAGGCGTACGCGTCGCCGCCAACGTTCATTCTTTTTACTGACAAGGACGTGAAGCTGCACTTTTCCTACGAACGATTTTTGCAAAACCAGATCCGCCAGAAATTCGGCTTTGTAGGCACGCCCATCTGGATCAAGAACCGGCCGCGCAGCAAGGTAGTGCTGCCTCCTCGCAAAGCAAAACGCAGAGGCTAAAGCGCCGGCTGCGCGCTGGTGGTCTGCGATTGCGGGACGGGCGGAGTGGGCTGCGGCCATAACAACGCCGCAAGTTTTGGGTAACGTCCGCCAAAGAAGTAAAAGGCATATGAAGCAAAAAAGACCGAGACCGGCGCGGACAAAACCATAAAGATGCAGCCAAAACAAACAATCAGCAGCAATACCGCAAGGCCGCAGATAATGCCGCCCGCAATGGCGCTGGCCTTGAAGGCAAATATCCCGGCTACCAGCAAAATGCCCGCGGGGATGCCAATAACGATCGACGCCGGCAGCATGATGATGAGGAACGCGATAGAAAGGGCGATTGAGCTGCCAATCGCGCAGAGCAGTTTTAATCCCATATAACCGGCCCAGGCCCCAGGCTCTGAAGCCACAACGCGGCCCACGGCAGACCAGGCATCGCCCAGGGTAAGATCATCCAGCGCCAGCACAGGCATGACGAAGTCCTTGGCCACGGTGGAAACAATGGCAAAGACGATGGCAGCGGCAAGCGCGCCCAGGGCAATGGACGCAATCACGGCAAAGAATGCCGGCAGAGAATTCTCGCCATTGAACACTCCGCTCTTGTAAGCACGCCAGAGCGGCATGCCGATAATCAGGACCATCACGCCCCAGTTCACCAAACGGTAAACCAGCCAGAAACCGAAATAACGATTAGCCTGGGAAGCATAGTTGCGCCATCCGCGGCCGATGACCGGCTCGCCGCTGATGATGGAGTCAAATAGAATGAAACGGAAACGGCAGAACAGATATTGCAAGATCAGGCCCAGCACCACGGCTACCGCCAGCACGATTACAAAAATGTGGAAATAGTCGCCCAGATGGATTTTGTTGAAAATTTGGGCCGGGTCAACTGATTGGCCCGGAACCTGGTCGCGCGGAAAGTAGGGACGAAATACCGGTGGGCGAAAATTGAAACTACCGCCGCTGGCCGCTACCACCCCACCGCCCA
>DATBCN010000023.1:0-2457 GCA_036270475.1 Candidatus Angelobacter sp.
CTTTGCGTTTTTTGCGCGATAGCCATAACGCACGCCGTCAAAGCGCGCCAGATTTGCCGAGGCTTCCGCTGTTGCGATCACATAGTATGTGGGAACGGCATAGGCAGTGTGGGGCATGGAAATCGGCACAATCCCGCAACCAGCATCACGCAGCTTTGCAATGCCCGCTTCAACGGACGCACGTACTTCCGGGTCCAGCCCTTCGCCAAAGTATTCATTAGGCACGCCAATTCTCAGCCCTGTAACCGGCTTGGCGAGGTCAGCTTCATAGTCAGGAACAGGAACATCGGCGGAAGTAGAATCGAGCGGATCGTGGCCGGCGATCACACGCAAAAGAACCGCCGCGTCTTTCACGGTCTTGGTGAGCGGGCCAATATGATCGAGCGATGAGGCAAAGGCTATGAGTCCGTAGCGGGAGACGCGTCCGTAGGTGGGCATTAGGCCAACCACGCCGCAGAAAGATCCGGGCTGGCGGATAGAGCCGCCAGTATCCGAGCCGAGCGTGGCCACGGCCAATCCCGCGGCAACGGCAGCGGCTGAACCGCCGCTGGAGCCTCCGGGGACGCGCGATTTGTCACGTGGATTGCGCACCGGGCCATAGGCCGAGTTTTCATTCGACGAGCCCATGGCGAATTCATCACAGTTCATTTTGCCCAGCATGATAGCGCCGGCGGCTTCCATCCTGGTCACAGCGGTGCAATCATAAGGCGGAATGAAATTCTCAAGGATTTTTGAACCTGCGGTGGTGCGGACGCCCTTGGTCACCATTACGTCCTTGATTCCGACAGGTACGCCCGCAAGCGACGGCAGAGGAGCGCCTTTTTGCACCAGAGCGTCGATCACCTGGGCTTGGCCTGCAGCGCGGTCTTCGCAGAGAGTGAGATAGGCGTTGATCTCAGGGTTCTCGGCCTTGATCTTGCCATAGAACTGCTCCACCAGAGCCGAGGCGGTGCATCGCTTCTCCGCGATCGCGGAGCGGGTGGATTCGATGGTGAGATTCGTGACGTCCATGATTTCTGATAACGACTGTTTGATCGCGGCAGAGTATTCTTTCGTTTCAGCAATTGGCAACTGGCAATTAGCAAAGATCTGTCGCGCCTTCAGACCAGAGTTTGGCGAATTGCCAGTTGCTATTTGCTTATTTCTAACAGCTCACTTCTCAATCACCTTCGGCACTTTGAAAAAATCACCGTCCGTTTCCGGCGCGTTCTTCATAGCTTCATCGTGGGGCAGGCAGGGAACCAGAACATCGTCGCGCAAGGCATGACTTACGTTGCTGCCAGACCCTTCCGCGCCGCCAAATTTGCCAGAGATATGCGCTATCGGCGGGACGTTCGATGTGTCCAATTCATTGAGGTGGTCTATATATTCAAGGATCGAGTTCAGGTCGGCCAGCATGCGCTGGCTCTCCTGGTCAGTAAGCTCCAGGTTTGCCAGATCAGCAACGTAAGTGACGTCTTTGTCCGTGACTTTCATTGTTAGCACTCAGCAGTCAGCACTCAGCCCCGAGACCAGCTCGTTCAAAATAATGACAGTTTTTTGAAAAACAGAGAAAGCAGAGGGAACAGAGATTTTGACTGTATGTATCCAAATTCCTCCGCTTACGCCTTTCTCCGTGTTTCAGGGTTTTTTCTTTCTACACTATTTAGGGGACGAATACTGATTGCCACGGCTTAAGGCTGTACTTTAAATTGCATGCTTTGTACTACCTGTCCCAGCAGCGCTTCGTATCCGCTGATATAGCGGGGAACAAATGACTGGAGCTGGTTGCGCCAGGCTGCGTCCTGGACTTCCACCATCAACTTGCCATCAGTAAAACTCGCGGCACGCGTGCGTGAGGCGACTTCCTTACCGCAAACCAGCGGCCACGCCAAAATCACGGCTTCCTCCGCTGGCCGTGTGCGCAATAGGTCTTGCATAATCTGGCGCAAACCGGTGCGCACAGGTTCCATGGATCGACTCCGGCTAAATTCTGATTTTAGCATTCGTTCTGGGCTGCCCTCGCGGCAAGACCGTTGCAAGCCGAGTAAAGCATAACGCTTTAAATCCAATGACTTAGGCTGATTTCGCCCTCGCCATTGAATGCTGAATTCCACCGCTGAACCATGATTTACACCCATTCGGGCAAACCTTCTTAAGCAATCGGAGGCGGGTTGATTAATATAATGTCGATTCAATATCCCGTTTTGATTCTGTCTCATAGCTTGGAAGGGCGCCGGAAGCGGCGCAAGGAGAGGCACATACGATGCACAAGCCGGTAAAGTACGCAGAGAAAGTCTTGACCTACGCAGCCAGGGGCACATGGGCCGTTTTTGAAAAAGTGAATAGCATTAAACCGCGGCCGTCATTCACGCCCAAATGGTCAGACAAGCCGATATTGAAATCGTGGCAAAAAACCAAGCCTCCGCTGGGCTGGCCTCGCTCCACTGATTCACTCTGCCCCAAGTGCGTTCCGGA
>DATBCN010000024.1:0-7781 GCA_036270475.1 Candidatus Angelobacter sp.
TTTTTTCATTGGCGAAGCTCCTGATTCGTTCATCCGTCGCCCATACGCCGGACAAGGATTCGTTTGCCATGGGTGTGTCCCGGCCCGAAGACTTGCCGGGTGGATACGTTGCTGCCCAGGGTTTGGCGTTTGCCGCGTGAGCGCATCCTTGGTGGGGCGGCGCTGGCGCTGGGCACTAAACATATAGCGTTTGATAAAACGTTTCAATAAAATCTGACATTCGTTTAATAAAATTGTTCAGGATGTTTCCCGAATTGGAACCTTAGCAATTGCTTAGGGAAAGCGGGACAAATGAGGGGCTTTCAGCCATCTGGAATCGAATCAATATGATGTGCAATAAAATGGTCTGGCCCACTGTTGCTTGTGGTCTGGCTTAGAACGTAGTAAATAAGTTGTTTTACATTTCATGACAACCATCATCACCGCAGCGCACCTCATTACTCCCACTGAGTGGGTCGAGTCTCCATTGGTGGTTGTGGACGATGGACGCATCATCACGCTGCAGTCACGCCTCACCGCGAAAATGCCCAGCGGCGGCCGTCATCTGGATTTTCCTGGCCTGGTATTGGCGCCCGGATTCATTGACATCCACATTCACGGCGGCGCCGGGCATGACGTAATGGAATCCGATGCATCGGCGCTTGAGAAAATTGAGCGCCAGTTGGTGCGGCACGGAGTAACAGCCTACCTGCCAACCACCGTAACCGCTCCCCAGGACCGCATTCTTCAAGCGCTGGAACATCTGGGAAAAGCCGTAGCCGATGGGGGAAGCCCAGGCCGCGCGGCGCCCATTGGCATTCACCTGGAAGGGCCATTCATCAGCCACGCGAAACGCGGCGTGCATCCTCCGGCAAGCCTTATGCTTCCCTCGCCCGCGGCGCTGGACTGCTTCTGGCAGGCTTCAGCGGGAACGGTCCGCATGATGACCGTCGCGCCTGAGCTAGCCGGGGCCCTTGAAACCATTGCACACGCGCGAACGCTCGGCGTTCACTCCAGCCTGGGGCACTCGAATGCAACGTATGCGGAGGCCAGTGCAGGAATCGCCGCTGGAGCAGACCATGCTACTCATACCTTCAACGCCATGCGTCCGCTCGATCATCGCGACCCTGGGATTCTGGGCGCGATCCTTGAAAATGGCGGACTCACGGCTGACATTATTGCCGACGGCATTCACGTAGACCCAAGCGTTGTACGTTTGTTTCTTCGCGCCAAGGGAGAAGACGGCGCGGTCCTGATCACGGATGCAATCAGCGCTACCGGCATGCCCGATGGAACATACACGCTCGGCGGCTTTGAAGTGCAGGTAAAAGGCAATCGCTGCGAGTTTGAAGGTAAATTGGCGGGAAGTGTATTGACGCTGGACCGCGCAGTCAGAAACGCCATGGACTTCGCCGGCTGGAAGTTGCAACAAGCGGTAAAGCTGGCGACATTGAACCCGGCAAAACTTCTCCGCCTGTCCGATCAACGGGGCATGCTCGCACCGGGGAGTCGCGCGGACATTGTCGCGCTCACCGCGAAAGGTGAAGTCGCTCACACCATCATTGCCGGCGAGCTTTGCATCTGATGGCTCACGGGCGCGGAGGCGCAATGTTTGGCAATCATCTCCGATGTCTATCGATCATTCTTTTCGCGGGTGCGGTTTCCTCGTTACCGGCTGCTGCCGCGAAAAAAGAAAAGCACCAGCCCGCGCAGCGGCAGGTGATCGGCTACTTTACTGAATCTAGTGCAGCCTCCGGTCAATATCCGGTGAAGAGCATTGTCACCAGCGGAGCGGCCCCGCTGCTCACGATCCTGAACTATGCGTTTGGCCGAGTTGCGGACGATCAGTGCCAGATTGGCCAACCTGATATCGCGCTGGAAAAGAGTTATGACGCTTCCACCAGCGTAGATGGCAGCGGAGATACGGATGCCCCAAACACTTTGCGCGGGACGTTTCACCAACTGCAAGAGTTAAAGCGGCTTTATCCGAAATTGAAAATACTGATTTCTTTTGGCGGCTGGGGACAATCCAGCGGATTCTCCAGCGCAGTCGAGCCTGAACACCTGCAGGCTTTCGTACGTTCCTGCGTGGACCGCTTCATTGAAGGGCACTTTGCCGATGGGATTGATGCGCCCGGAATTTTTGACGGCATCGATATTGATTGGGAATATCCCGTGGAAGGAGGCGTGGAGCCGGGGCATCCTCAAGACAAAAAGAATTTCACGGCGATGGTGGCCGAATTTCGCCGCCAGCTTGATGCCGTCCGGCCCGGTTTGTTGCTTACCGCCGCCCTGCCCGCCGAAGAGGAGTACTACCAGAACTTTGAACTCAAAGAGATCAGCCACGGCATGGACCTACTCTCCATCATGGCCTACGATCTGCACTGGAACACCGAACCTCTTACAAACTTTCACAGTGCCTTGTTCCATGACCCCCATGATCCGTCCAAGACACCGCTGGACAAGCGATATGGAGATTATGCGGTGCGCGGATTTCTTCAGGCGGGGGTGCCGGCAGAAAAAATCATCTTTGGCGTGCCCTTCTACGGTAAGGGCTGGGCCGGAGTGAAGAAAGACGAACACGGCCTCTATCAATCGGCAACCGGCCCAGCCCAGTCTGGCGGCAGCTATCGCGAACTGAAAGTGCTGCCGGACGGCCCAGACAGAAAATATTTTTCCAAACCCGTAACCTGCACAATCTGGAACAACGAAACATTCTGGAGCTATGACTGTCCCCAGGCGATGCGCAAAAAAATGGACTATATCCGCCGTCATCATCTCGGGGGAACCATGTTCTGGGAGATTAGCCAGGACAGTCCTGACCTGGAGCTGCTTCACATTCTGGCGGAGCCAAAATAAGTTAAAGGAATTAGCATTCAATTTGTCAGGAATTGCAATCCGTTCATAGAGATAATGGGCGAATCGCCTGTCTGTTTTCGCAAATTCAAGCGCAAATTTTTTTGTGGATTTTTTGAGATGGCGATGTAACGTCTTACGTGGAGATTTCACTACTCAATTGAGGAGCAAACCATGCCTGCCTGGAAAGGAATCATCGGCAAGGGATTTACGGCCAGTGATTTTGCTCAATACGTAACCACAGTCGAGTTTGACACGTGGAGGCCACAGTTTGTGGTACTGCACAATACCGCTGTTCCAACTTTTGCCCAATGGCATAATGTGCCCGGCGAACAGAGGATGAAGAACCTTGAATCCTTTTATCGCGACACGCAACAATGGTCGGCCGGCCCGCACTTGTTTGTTGCCGATGATCTTATCTGGGTGTTTACGCCATTAAACATGCCAGGTGTGCATTCGCCATCCTGGAATGCAATTTCCTGGGGCGTGGAAATGGTAGGCGACTACTCAGTGGAGCCCCTGAATCCGCAGTTGCGGCAGAACGTCATTTCCGCCCTGGCTACACTCCATTCTCTGATGGGTTTGGATCCCTCAAGCTTGCGCCTGCATAAGGAAGACCCCAAAACCACTCATAATTGTCCCGGCAGCGAAATTGTGAAAGCGGTCTTTCAGGCCGATGTTCTGGCCCAACTCGGGACTGACGAGCATGAACCGGGAGCTTTGGCCTAAACACATCTCCTGAATGCGGCTTGTTACTCGCCTTGTGAGGATTGGGTCTTTAAATGGGCCGCGTAGACCTTTGCGAGGAAGTTGTACAGAACAGTTTTCCTGTGCGTGATCCGCATTCCGCAACAACCGGTTCAGGATGCATGGGGCCAGGGCTTACTATCACCCATTGTTCAGCAATCGTTCAGCGAGGCAGTACAGAGGCGATTTGAAAAGTCGGCAAGATGTTATAATCCATTGAGTTACGCAGTAAGAGCGGGAGTAATTCAGTGGTAGAATGCCAGCTTCCCAAGCTGGACGTCACGGGTTCGATCCCCGTCTCCCGCTCCAAATTTCCTTTCCCAAACTCTTCTTCAGCTTTCTTCTTTTTTACCTTTCAATATGTCCAGCTCAATGATTTGTCCAGTTTAATGACCATCCCGGCCAATGCAAAATGATTCTGCTGGTTTTGGCCAAAAAAATTGGCCGGAATGAATTAAATCCCGGCCAAGGAAATAGGCAATTTGCAATGAGATTGATTGAGAAGCTTGTGCATCAAAGCTGCCCGGAGTGTTTGTCAACACTCCAGGCATACAGGGTTTTCTTACCTGACTGTTATGGTCACGCTGGCGCTGTTGGGCAGCGTGTCCGTTCCGCCGGGGCCAAAAGTTACAGTACCGGAGGGATGGAACACAGCGCCATGTGTGTTCGGCGCCGTTACGTTGGGGGTAACAATCAACGTTTGCGGCGGTTTAGCGCCATTTTTCGTTGATCCACCCAGACCCGGCTCGGCGAAGACTTGAATGGTTGCTCCGACATTGCTGCCGATTGCACCCGCCGGGCAGGCGATGGTTAATCCACCGGTAGGCGTGTAAGAGCAGGTCAAAACACCGTTGGTGGGATTGTTTTCCGCGAACGTGATGGTATTCAAAATCAAGCCAGCCGGAATCACGTTGGTAAAGACCACGTGGTCCGCGCGGGTTTGAGTTACGTCACTGATCGTCCAGACGATGTTGCCTGCCTGTCCTGTGTTGGGATTGGGCACCTGGGCGTTTCCGGTCACGGAAACAGCGGCGGTAACTGAGTTAACAGGCGGTGGCGGGGGCACGGTGTTTACTGCCGCGCTTCCGGTTTGCAGGACCGCCGCGTTATCCAGGGCCGAGACATTCGCTGTATTGGTGACGCCCAGACCAACCACTTGCACAATTACATTCAGAGTCACTTTAGAACCGGCCGCGATTGTTCCCAGATTGCAGGTCAGGTTGGTCACGCCGATTCCACCTGCGTTGCATGTGCCCTGGCTGGGCTGCCCCAGCAGGATGAATGCGCCGTCGCCAGTGGTCAGGACATCATTTACCGTTGCTCCGGTCACGGCAAGAATTGATGTGTTCGTGATGCTGATGCTATAGGTCAACTGCGTTGGGGTCACAGTAAAGCTCAGTGGACCAGTTTCAGTAACCACCAGCACCGGTGAAGCTGTAGGAATTACCGGATTGGAAGGGGTAGATTCCATGCTGCTGTGGCCTGCGCCAGGTGCATTGTCAGCATGAACTGAGAATGTATAGCTGGTGCCATTCGTCAAACCTGCTATCACGGCGCTGTTACTGGGGCTCACGCCCACGGTGGTGGTAATCGCGGTCACTACGTTATTGGCAATCGCCGTGACGGTGTAGCTGACGATCGGCGCTCCACCCGGGTTTGCTGGCGGGACCCAGGTAACCAGAGCTGCAGCGTTCGCGGCAAAGGCCTGAACATTGGTTGGAATGCCTGGTTTGATGATCCGCGGGAAAGGCTCGGTATTGCTCTGTCCGGAGAATGCGCTAGTTCCGATTCCGTTCGAAGCCGCTACTGAGAAGGCATACGAAGCAGTCGGTACAAGACCAGCACTAATCGTTGTGGTTGTGGGAGGGAATCCCGACGGTCCGGGAAGCACGAACGTGTCTGGAAGCAGGATTCCATTGGAAGCGAAGGTGTTGCGCACCGTATAGAAAACAACTGGCTGTGCCGCTTGCGCCGGAGTCCAGCTAACTTGAATGGAGGTTGCATTGGCTGCGGCCCTTGCCACGGTTGGCGTGTTAGGAGCAGCACTGGCGAGAGGCGTTGGGCAATTGAATGCGCCCGCCGCAGGAGGAACGCCCTGGCAAGTTTCAAACCAGCGGCCAGCCCCAAGAACGCCTGTAGTGCTGAAGTCCTCCCCGGAGAACACCATCAAGTTCGCGGGATCGGTGCGGTCCACAACCATGCCGCCTACGTTGCCAAGAGGGATAGGAAACGCCGGGAACGCCGCGATGAGCTGCGCTACATTAATGATGGCGGGGTCGATCGTCTGAACCGCCGCTCCGCCCGTGACATTGCTGGCCCAGATGGTATTGCCGGGTACGCCAAGGCCAAAGTATAGATTGTCTCCGTTCAGGGCGGGATAAGTTTGGTCGGAATCCATGGTTGCCGCACCCGCTGCCGCGGCTAGCTGGGTTGCATCATCCGCGCACGTAGGTGCGGTGGTTGATGTGGTCCCAAGGGCTTGGCAGGTGCTATCGGCATTAACGATCACGAAAGGCCCCGTGCCGTCTAATCCCCACAGATTGTGGCCCAGCCACGCGAGCCCATTGCTGCCTTTGTTATCCGGCGTTGTCGCCACCAGTTGAATAAAATCGTTGCACGAGCCAAAACCGGTTGAAGTCGCACCGGCTGGGTTGTTGATACGCATGATTGCCCCGCTTTTTTTGAAGCTGACCCACAGATCGCCCTGGGGGTCCAGGGCAACGAAGTCACCTGCCCCGGTTGGCGGAGGCGCAGCCAGCGTCGTGTTCAGAGGAAACTGGCAACCGGTCTGACCGCCCTGAAATCTAGCGCCTGTGGGATTTCCGGCCATGGCAAAAATATTGGTGAAATCCAGAAAGCCCTGGCCGTTGTCGCCGGCGGGCCAGTAGCTCAACCGGAAAACGCCCTCTGAGTTCCGAACGTCAGACAGATACAGAAAATTGCAAAGCTGTGGCGTCCCATCCGGAGAGCAAGCCCTGAGGGTTGAGTCCACTACCATGGGACCGCCCGTGACCGAAGCTCCGTTCAGCTTAAAAATACAACTGGTGAGATCGATGGAGTGAAAGTTCGGATCGTCGATTTCCGGGTCAGTGCGGCAAATGCCGTGAATGTTGTCACCCACCCACAGGTGGCGCACTGGTTTGCCCGTGAAAGCGCTGATGGCTGTGCCATACAGCACCACACCGCCTCGCGGGGTGGTGAAGTCACTGACGATGTTGCCTGGATTAGGAATGCCGCCATACTGGATTGTAGTTGTAGGCGGATTGATGACTGTCTGAGCATTCGCCATGCCCGCGACAAATAAAACAAGAATCGAGCAAATCAGAAAGCGGGCAAAAATCGTTGCTCCGCAGCAGGTAGCTGTAGTCCGTGTATAGGGTCTCATTGTGTGCCTTTCCCGTCACGGAGCTTCAGCTCCATGAACATTTGTCCTTATTTGGCAAGGCATTCATCCGTTAAAAACAACCGCCGCTCCGTGCTTCAGAAATGCCGGAAACGTGTCAGTTGCACCTTCGTTGACGCTAAGTGCCTGTCGAAACGCCGGAAGACAGGCTTCTGCGTAAAAACCACGAAGGTTCGCTAGTTCATCAAGACTGAGCTTTCCCGATTAGAGGGGGATTGGAGGCAGATTAAAGTTTCTAATGTTCTGGGCGGCAACGCCAAAATTGCGTGACTTTGACTGAAATTAGCGCGTAGTCGTCACCAAATTTCTCTGGGCAAACCTAATTCCATCTGCGCCGCTTGCGGATGTCATTTTGGAAATTATTGCATGACTTTGCTCAAAGAGCGCAGGACATTTGGCACAATCTGCGAAGCAATCCCAAGGTGGACCTGATTAAAAGAACCCGCGTTCGCCGGCGCTTCCACTCCTGCATAAACGGTTGGCACGGCAGAGCGTCTTTGCTTCAGCAGACCCACAAAGCTCGCCACGGGTTGCACCGATCCTGACGTTCCAATCGCCATGAATGTGCTGCAGCTTTCAAGCTCGTGGTAAATGCGGTCAAGATGATACGGCTGTTCGCCAAACCAGCAGACATTCGGACGCGCCAAAGCGCCGCAAGAACAGCGCGGCAGGTCATCCGCGGAATAGCTCTTTTGGTCAGCAAACGCTGGCTGGCCGCAATCCGCCGCACATCTGCTCTCAAACAACTTGCCATGGATGTGAACCACGCCGTTCGATCCAGCAGCTTCATGCAGTC
>DATBCN010000025.1:0-7095 GCA_036270475.1 Candidatus Angelobacter sp.
AAGACGTGAATCTCCTCCAGCAATATTGAATTCCCCCACAGATCGCATTGAAAACAGGATAATAGTGTCGAAAGGGACAGCAGGAAACAGTTTAGAGGTTCAGCCACGGGACCCACATATGGCGCTTGCGGTGGAAGTTGCGGGTCAAACCGACGTCGGGTGCGTGCGCGCGAATAACGAAGACAACTTCGGTTATGATTCGCGCTACGGCATCTTTGTGGTTTGTGACGGCATGGGCGGGCAGGCCGCTGGCGAGGTCGCCAGCAAAATGGGCGTGGACATTCTGCTGGACTATTTCCGCAATGAAACTACCGTTGCGGAGACCAACTCAAGGAATGGGCAATCAAGCTCTGCCGGGGCAAAAAGCCTGGCCAGCGCGATTCAACTGGCCAACCGTACCATCCACAAAGCTGGACTGGAACAGAATGGCCGCAACGGCATGGGATCAACGATTGTGGCGGCGCTGGTGCGGGGGAACTCGCTGGCCATCGGGCACGTGGGCGACAGCAGGATCTATCTGGTCCGCCAGGGCGCGATTCAGCAGCTCACTCAGGACCATTCATTGGTGATGGAGCAGGTACGGCGCGGTTACATTACGCTGGAGCAGGCGCAGAAATCAGAAATGCAGAACATTATCCTGCGCGCCCTGGGGTCAGAAGAAGCCGTGGAAGCCGATGTGGAAGACCTGGTCGCCGTTCCCGGAGATGTTTTGCTTATGACGTCTGACGGCCTGACACGGCATGTGCGCGATGAAGAGATATTAAAGGTCCTGCAAGCGCCCGGAACTCTGGAGCACGCCTGCGCTGACCTGGTAAAGACGGCAAAAGACCGCGGCGGCGATGACAATATTACCTGTCTTCTGGTGCGGATCGTGGACCGGCCGTGGTATCACGGCATTTTGAACAAGCTGTTTTTTGGAGGGCCGCAATGGCAAAACTCTATCTGAGATTTGAGCAGAATGACCAGGTGCTGCAAGAGGTCCCGTTGACCCAGGCGGCCACCACAATCGGCCGTCTGCCGGACAACACCGTCCCAATAGATAACCTTGCCGTTTCCGGCCACCATGCCCGCATTTCCTGGGAGCAGGACCACTACGTGGTGGAAGATCTGGGGTCGCTCAATGGCACTTATGTAAATAATGAGCGCGTGGGCAAAGCCACGTTAAAGCACGGCGACCAGGTAAAGATCGGCAAGCACCTGGTGGAATTCAAGCATGAAGGCACGGTGCCAAACTTTGCCGTCGCAGCCAGGACGGGCCCTTCTGCGCCAAAGCTGGATGCAACCATGCTGCTGGATACAAAACAGTCCCGGGAGAGGCTGGCCGACAAGTCAGGCCCTGCTAACTCCGCATCCGGGCCATTGGGAATTTCCCGTCCAGCTTGGATGGCGGAACCGTTTGCCGCTGCCGCCAAGGACCGCATTGGCCTGCTCAACATCCTGGAAGGGAAGACCGACCAGGAAAAATATGTGCTGACCGGCAAGATGACGATGATTGGCAAGTCCAGCATGGCGTCCATCAGGTTGAAAGGTTTTTTTGCGCCAACCACGGCGGCTCTTATCAGCAAGCGGGAAAATAAATATTTCATCTCACCCTCTGAGAGCAAAGCCAGACTGAAGGTGAATGGAGAAGATGTTGTCGGCCAGCGCGAGCTGACTTCCGGCGACATCATTGATCTGGGTAAGGTAAAAGCGGCCTTCAGCTTTCAGGATTGAAGTTTTTCCGCCGTCTGCTTCCACAGGTTTTGCAGGCCCCTTTATTTGGTCCGTTCCAGCACCACCAGCGTGCGGTCATCCTGCGCTTCACTGTTGCCGCCAAATTGCTGGACCGCCTCCAGTATTTTGGCGATTGGCTCCTCTTCAACTAGAAACTTGCCGATGGCGTCTGTGCCGAACTCTGCTCCTTCTGCGTTTTCCGTCTCGTTGATCCCGTCCGTCAGCATGCATAACCTTGCGCCCACCGCAAATTTGCGTTCGATCACATGAAATTCCGCTCCGGCGATCAGGCCCACCGGCATGTCGCCATCATCCACATGGGTGACCGTCCCATTCTGCGCAACAATCGCTGGAACATGGCCGCAGTTTACAATTGCCAGGCTGCCGTCGCGATGCAGTTGCGCCGCAAGCAGGGTTGCGTATTTCTGCCCGGCAACACGCGAGCACAGGAACCCATTGATCGCCGTGACTGCCTTTATCAACCCTGAGCCGGTAGAGATCTTGGCGTAAAACATTCCGTGGATCACTGACGCCAGCAGCGCGGCGGAGATTCCCTTGCCGGAAACGTCAGCCACAATCACGGTTACAGCGTCTGGTGAATCATGGACATCATAAAAATCGCCGCCTACCTCGCGGCAGGGTATGCTGCGGGCCTTCACACGGACAAAATCATTTTCCACTTCCTCGGCGGAAATGAGGCTGCGCTGGATGGATGCGGCAATCTCCATTTCCTGCCGGTATTGCTGGGCCGCCTGCTCCGCTGCCACCAGTTTGGCGCTCTCCAGCACCGCCGCACATTCATTCGCCAGCGCGCGCAATACCTCATGGCTTACCCCGAAGAGATTGTGGGAGACAGAACGGCTGTCAAGGTAAAGCACGCCATCCACGTCTGCCGCCGCGCCGTAGCGCGGGCGCAGGGGGATCGCGATGACCGTCCTGAGTTCATTCAGCACGATGCTCTCTCTCTCCGCCAGCGCTTGCTGCTGCTGCGCATCGCCGGTAATGAACTCGGCGGCGGAAGTCATGGCTTCATGTACCACGGAGTGGGAAACGTCAGCATCATTTGTGTTGATGCCGCCGCCGTGGTCAAGCCCGCACGCCAGTACCGGCGCCGGGCCATTGTTTTTGTCCTTCCAATCCAAGTCTTTCAGATAAACAAAGCCGCGCTCGGCTTGGGTGATCTTCAAGGCATAGTCGAGCATGTTGCGCAGAACGTCATTTACCACCAGTCCGCCGGTCAGGCTGCGGGCGGCCTCAAGAAAAAGGCGCAGCTTCTCCAGATCGGATGCGTCGCTTCTGGAAACCAGGCTGGTCAGCAAAACATTGGTGGGATTTGGATTACTGGCGGGCGTGCCATGGAGAAAAACTATCTTCACTCCGGCCACGCCCAGGGTGATCACGTCATTGTTCTTGAGTCTGGCCCGCTCGCAGCGTAAGCCGTTTACCAACGTGCCGTGGCGGCTGCCGGCGTCCACCACAAAATATTCACTACCCTCAATCAACAGCCTGGCATGCTGCCGTGAAACCTTAAAATCTCCAATGACGGCGTCACAATCTTCCGCCCGGCCAATGGTAAAAGGCGTCCTGCGGATGGCAAGCCTGAGCTGGCTGCCTCCTTCTTCCACCAGTAGGGCAGCTTCACCGGGATGGAGTGTATTAACGGTCGCCATAATGTTTGGCCGGTTTCTTTGCGATAAGTGGCTTCTGTTGAATGCATTACAAAACGCGTGGACTATTTTTCTAACAGACAAGGTGGTTGGGCATATTTGCGCCGCGTGCTCTTTCTGGTTTTTATTGCAGCTAAAGTTTTAGGACAAAAGTTTTAGGACAAAAGCCTGGCGGACTACCTATACTTGTGGGCTTAAGTGGTTGAGCGCGTATTTCCAGGTCACTGCCCATTACATTCCCAGGACAAACCGGCGGAGCCGGCACAACGCAGCGCGCTCCGGAAAAGACTGACCAGCGCGCCATGGCGATGGTTTCAACTCTCTTTTTAGCCTGGGGCTTTCTGACCTGCCTGAATGACATCCTGATTCCCCATCTCAAGAACATTTTTGACCTGAATTACACGGAAGTGATGCTGGTGCAGTTCGCGTTCTTTTCTTCGTATTTCCTGTTCTCCATGCCGTCCGGCAAGATTGTTGAGTGGATCGGCTACAAGCGGGCAATGGTCACCGGGCTGCTCACCATGGCCATGGGCGCGCTCCTGTTCGTTCCCGCTGCGTCTATTCCTTCGTTCCCGCTCTTCCTCAGCGCGCTCATTGTGCTGGCCGCGGGCATGACGGTGCTGCAAACTTCCGCCAACCCGTATGTTGCCATCCTGGGACCGCCGCGCACCGCCTCCAGCCGCCTGAACCTTACCCAGGCCTTCAATTCGTTGGGGACCACGCTGGCGCCAAAGTTCGGCAGCCTGTTGATTCTGGGCGCTGCGGCCGCGCCGGCCAGCATTGAAGCCATGCGGGCCATGGGCGCCGATCAACTGCACGCCTACCGTATTCAACAGGCGGCCTCGGTCAAGGTGCCCTATATCGGCCTGGCAGTGGCCTTGGTCGTTCTTGCCGCCACGGTCGCATGGTTCAGGCTTCCGGTCATTGAGTATGCTGAGGCACATGGCCATGCAACAGGAAGCGTCTGGCGGCGTCGCCGGCTGGTGCTCGGTGCGGTGGCGATTTTCGTGTATGTTGGCGCGGAAGTTTCCATCGGCAGCCTCATGACCAACTACTTCAACCAGAAAGAAATTGGCAACCTGGCATTGAAGGACGCGGCAGGCTATCTGCAGTATTACTGGGGCGGCGCAATGGTGGGCCGCTTCCTGGGAGCATGGCTTTTGCGAAAACTGCGCACCCAGACATTGCTCGGACTGAACGCCCTGGCCGCCGCGCTGCTGGTCACTGCTTCCATGCTTACCTTCGGACACTTCGCCATGTGGAGCCTGGTTCTGGTGGGCCTGTTCAACTCCATCATGTTCCCCAGCATCTTCACGCTGGCGATTGAAGGTCTTGGTCCGCTGACTGGCAAAGGCTCGGGCCTGCTGGTGGCGGCCATCGTCGGCGGCGCGATTATTCCCGAACTGCAGGGCCTGCTCGCCGATCATATCGGCATCCACCACGCATTCTTTCTTCCGGTCCTTTGCTATGCCTACATTGTTTTCTATGCCCTGAAGGGCACAGGGAAAAGGGAAGTGGCGCCGGGTTGAAACAGGCGCGCTTTGTTTACTCATTGATTAACTTTTCGCCTACCCCCACCCCCCTCAAGATGTTTTGTTGCAAACAAAAGAGAAACTGAACTTCGACTGAACTGTGACTGGACTGTCGAAGTCTCTTTCTTGACCTCTTTTGACTGCCAATCGCAATCATTTTTTCCTGACGATCGTTAGGCTGAAATTACTAACTAATAAACAGTTTTCCTGTTGCATTCTCAGCTTGAACTCTGCTGCTTCATATTGTCAAAGACCTGCGCCCTTCCCGGCCTGGGCCGGACCAACTGCATTCGAACATATTATCGTATTTCATTCGCCAAAGCAAGAAGAAATTTGGAAGCCAGTTGCTAATCGTTAGTTGCTAAGATCGACCCGCGCTATGATCGATACGCGCTATGATAAAGTTGCACGTTTTCAAATGATGAACTTGCAGGTTTCCAGTCGGCATCATCGTTCGTTGAGGAGCGTCAATGTATTTTGAGCAGTTCTATCTGGGATGTCTGGCGCACGCCTCCTACATGCTGGGGTCTGGGAGGGAAGCCGTCGTGGTTGATCCCCAGCGCGATGTGGACATATACCTGAAGGCCGCTGACCAGCATGGGCTGAAAATCACCCATATTTTTGAGACCCATCTGCACGCCGATTTTATCTCCGGTCACATGGAGCTGGCTGAGCGCACTGGCGCAACCATCCACATGGGCGCAAAAGCCGGCGCAACGTTTCCTCACGTTGCCATTCACGATGGATCAGAGTTGTGGCTTGGCAAGCTCCGCATCACCGCCATTGAAACTCCCGGCCACACGCCGGAGGGAATCTGCCTGGTCGTCACGGACGAAGAAAAGTCAGCCCAGCCCTGGGCGGTGCTGACCGGCGACACTCTTTTTATCGGCGACGTGGGCCGGCCTGATCTTTCCCGGGCGCATACCCCGCAACAACTGGCGGGCCTTCTCTATGACAGCCTGCACGGCAAATTGCTCAAGCTCAGTGATGACGTTCTGGTGTATCCCGCGCATGGGGCCGGTTCGCTCTGCGGACGCAACATGCGCGCCGAGCGCTCTTCCACCATCGGAACGGAGCGGCTCACCAACTACGCGCTGCAAATCAAGTCGCGCGATGAGTTCATCCGCCAATTGACTCAGAACCTGCCGTCGCGTCCGGAATATTTCCTTCAGGACGCTCAGATCAACCGCGCCGGCGCCCCCGCCCTGTCAGAGTTGCCTGAGCTTTCTCCGCTGTCAGCGGCAGATTTAAAAGCATTGCTGGAACAGGAAGTATTTGCCCTGGATGTCCGCCCCAACGCTGACTTTGCCGCCGCGCACATTCCAGGTTCGGTCAACATTGCGCTCGCCGGACAGTTTGCCTCGTGGGCGGGGACCATCATAGGGTTGGACGCGCATCCCGTGCTTATCGCCGATACGCCGGAGCAATATGCTGAAGCGCGTTTGCGCTTGGCCCGCGTTGGCATTGAAGGTCCGCGTGGCTTTCTGCAGGGCGGCATTGCCGCGTGGCAGCAAGCCGGCTTTCCGCTGGCGCACGTGCCGCAGATGACAGCGGAAGAGGTTCACGATCGCCTGCGGAGCAAGCCTATGCAGGTGCTTGACGTTCGCCGTGAAGGCGAGTGGCAGGCCGGACACATTGAAGGCGCGGAGTGGTTCCCACTCGACAATTTCAAGGTTTCCGCGCCGGAAATTGACCCCGAGTCTCCGCTGTTTGTTCATTGCCAGGGCGGATATCGCAGCATGATTGCCTGCAGCCTGCTGCGCCGCGCCGGCGTAAAGGACGTGGTCAACGTAACCGGCGGCTTCGATGCCTGGCGCAAAGCCGGATTGCCAGTGGAGATGGCGGAGCCGGCAAAGGTCTAGCGGGCTCGAACGCCAAAACGCCAAATGGATGCGCGCTGTTTCCGCTCGAATCCAGGCTAATGCGGTTCCAGAGTTGCTGTATCCTTCTCGCGGTGGAGCAGACATTTATGTCTGCGGTAACCTAGCATCCATTGCCGGCTTAGCCGCCGAGGTAAGCCTGTCTGGGTACATTAACTTGGGAGCGCCTTAATGCGCGCCGTCCGATGGCAGACGCTCAAGCTCCGTCCTGGCCATTAGCTTGTTGATAACGTCATCTCCGGAGTTCTTGACGATTGATTCCAGAGCAGCCCTGGCTGCTTTCATGTAACCCTGGACCACACA
>DATBCN010000026.1:0-6090 GCA_036270475.1 Candidatus Angelobacter sp.
CATATTGGTCCTCCTTTATCGGTTACAGATCAAAAAATAAGCAGCCGGTTTGGTGGCCACTACTTCACTAAGGACGCGCCGGGAATCGGATGCGACGAACAAAATGGGCTGCCCGACTCCATTGGGAAGATGCAAAGACAACCGGTTGGGCAAGGCTTGTTGAAGCCGCAACTGCCGCCACAAGCGGCAACCCCTTTGCCTCCCTCCCGCAACTGAAGAGCAGAAACAGTTGCCGCAGAAAGAACGGTTGCTAGGAGGGACACGAACAATACAGTCTTGGCAATCTTTTTATGCATATGTAAGAAGCTCCTTTCGTTGAAAAGCCGTATAAATACTGGACGTTCGAGATGGATCTACACACGGATCTAGCGCATCGGTCCGCGAAGACGCGCGGACGTTTTTTGCTTTCAAAGGCATCCTATTTTGCCGGGGACTGCAATCCCGCTGGGCGCACCGTACAAAATGCGGTGGTTGGCGTGGTAAAGGAGCAAAAGCAGCCGTTGGCGCAAGGCTGGGTGAAACTGCATCTGCCGCTGCAGGTGGTAGACCCCTTGGCGCCGGTCCGTAACTGCTGGGCGGAAACCGTTCCCAAACAGAGAACAGCCGTTATCATGGCTGCGAGCAATATGTTCTTGATCTTTTTAGTCATCACTACTCCCTATCTTCTTAATTAGTACATTTCTTAATTAGGGCCAGGATGATGGTAAGAATTTTGAGACGCGGTCTTGCTCTCGCCCGTGCGCTGCTTGAGTTCGGCAAGCGCAGAGTCAGTCAGGACTCCCGTCCAGACTTTCTCCACTTTTCCCGATTGATCAACAAGAATGGTTTGCGGGGTGAGCTGAAAGCGGTAATTTACCGTATCGACGGGATCAACCTTAAGAAGAACAGGCATCCCGGCAAGCTGGTGCTGCGTAACGAAAGCGCCACTTGTGGTTGAGGTCACATCCACGGCCACCGGACGAACGATTGATCCGTCCAGCGAGGAAATCACCTGCTGCCACTTGGGCCAGTTCTGGTCGCAATAAGGGCAAGTTGGAGAAAAAACCAGCACCAGAACTTTACGCGGGTCCTTCCCGTACAGCACCTCAACCGGCTTGCCCTCAGGGTCAGAGCCGTGCAGGCCCGGCATCTGTGTACCGGCGGCTGCTTCAAAAGCAGGCGGCGGCTGAGAGAGTTGGGCTTTCAGTTGCCGGTTCTGGCGAATCAAGGCAATATTCGCCGCAAGCAGCAAAACGCAACAAAAAGAGATGGCAACGTTCCATTTCATTCGTTTCTTCTCGCTGAATTTCGAACTGGTCTTCCTGCTGAACGGAATGTTAGCAAACTCAACAACGTTGAGAGCTGGATAAATCAGATATTTCTAACGCAGAGTTCCAATCTGGCACAGAACATCTCCCCAAAAACCAGACCGGCATGGACATGCTCTCCAATATCTGCACGCAAAAAACCAAATCCACTGATTGCGCCGGACCTAAAAAATCCATGACGTTACCTTTGTCCCGCACCCGAGGGAGAGCGAATTACATAACTATTACAATCCGCCCGGTCCACGGCTGAT
This sequence comes from Candidatus Angelobacter sp., assembly GCA_036270475.1. Lineage (GTDB taxonomy): Bacteria > Acidobacteriota > Terriglobia > Terriglobales > Acidobacteriaceae > Angelobacter. Next base: position 1,559 of record DATBCN010000026.1, read on the forward strand.
AGGCTGGAATCAAATATCAAGGAAGAGCGACAAGGGAGCAGACACCAGTGAATTTTTTCAAGCGGGACAGAACGTTTCGCGAGCCGATCGGCAAACTCACCACTTTTTTCATGACGGCGTTTCACGTTGGCGCAATCGCCGCGCTGTTCATGTTTACCTGGAAGGCCTTTTTTATCGCAATGGTCCTGTGGTGGATTGCCGGCAGCCTGGGCATCGGCATTGCCTATCACCGGTTGCTTACGCATCGCGGATTCAAGACCTATAAATGGGTGGAATATTTCCTGACCCTCTGCGCCACGCTTGCGCTGGAGGGCGGGCCGTTTTTCTGGGTAGCAACGCACCGCGTACACCACCAGAATACTGATGTGGAAGGTGATCCGCATTCGCCGCGCGATGGCGGCTTTTGGGCCCACATGGGCTGGATCATGACCGGCCGCACGCTCCACAACCATTCTTCCGCGCTGCTTCCTTATATTCCTGATTTGCGCAAAGACAAGTTCCATACCTTCATCAGCCAATGGCACTGGGTACCGATCACAGTGCTGGGCATCGTGCTTCTGGCCGTGGGCGGATGGTCCGTGATGTTGTGGGGCATCTTTTTCCGCACGGTGATGGGGCTGCATTTCACCTGGCTGGTAAATTCCGCCACGCACATGTGGGGATCGCAGCGCTTCCTGACCTCTGACGATTCCAAGAACAGCTTCTGGGTGGCAATCCTTACGTTTGGCGAGGGGTGGCATAACAATCACCATGCCCATCCGCAGGCCGCGCGCCACGGGCTGGCCTGGTATGAAATTGACCTAAACTGGTACGGCATCTGCGCGCTGCGCGCCCTGGGCCTGATTTGGGATGTGAAAGCACCCAAGCTCAAAGACGCCATCAAGCTGAAACCGGCCAAAGTTCCGTTGGAAACATTTTCCGCAACAGCTTCAGGCGACGATTAGAAAATTGGCTCTTAGCTCTTGGTGCTTGGCGCAGCTCGGATTTGACGAGCCAAGTACCAAGGGCTAGCGAACCAAGGGCTAAATTGCTTCAAGGCGATCCTTCCTTCATCCCGCCGTCTTCTTCCTTTACAATTTGCTGAACCGCCATGCGCATCAGAAGCAGCGCCAAGACAATCGCATTTTTCATAACGCTGGGCTCGTGCCTGGTAGGGCTGACGATTTACCTGAACATCGTCTGGCTGGTGCATAACTGGCGCAACGTGGTCCCGCTTGTTCTGGGCATCATCTTTTTCAGCCTGATTATTGCCGGGTTGGTGCTCTATACGATTTTTCTGGTCCGGGAAATCCGCCGAAGCGAGCAGCAGGACAGCTTTCTGAATGCGGTGACGCATGAACTGAAAACGCCTATCACCTCGATTCGCCTTTACCTGCAGACCCTGGAGCGGCGCACGCTTAGTGAAGAACAGCGCCGCGAATTTTACCGCCTGATGCTGGATGACACGGACCGGCTGCTGGGCACGGTGGAACAAGTGCTGCGCGCGGGAGAGATTCGCCAGCATCGCGCGCGCCGCCACTGGAAGGACGTAAATTTCACCGCCATTATCGAAGAGAGCCTGGAACTGGCGCGCCTGCGCCACAGCCTGCCTGAGGACGCGCTGCGTTTCGCCGCCGCGCCGCCAGGGCAAATTGTCCTTATGGGCGATGCCGGCGATTTGCGGACAGCCGTGGCTAATTTGATTGAGAACGCGGTGAAGTACTCCGGTGAAAGCCCGTCGATCGTCGTAGATGTGGAGACGCCAAACATCGATACGGTAATGTTGCGCGTGCGCGATAATGGCGTGGGCATTGCCCGCAATGAACTGAAGCGGATTTTCAAACGCTTCTATCGCGTGCAGAGCACGGCCACCGGAAAGGTGAAAGGCACTGGCCTGGGGCTCTTTATTGTTCGCTCCATCGCGCGGCGGCATGGCGGTGACGCGTTTGCCGAGAGTGAAGGCGAAGGCCGCGGCAGCACGTTCACACTGCGTCTGCCCCGGGTGTATCACGTATGAGCCGCATTCTGGTGGTGGAAGACGAGTCGCACATTGCGCAGGGTTTGCGCTTTAACCTTGAGGCGGAAGGCCATTCCGTGGAGATCACCGGCAATGGCGAGGACGCACTGCAACTCCTGCTGAACAAAAACGAGACCTTTGACCTGATGTTGCTGGACGTGATGTTGCCGGGCAAAGATGGTTTCATGGTGGCCCGCGAACTTCGCCAGAAGCAAAACTTTATTCCCATTCTTATGCTTACCGCGCGCGGCCGGCCGGAGGATGTGCTGAGCGGATTCGAGTCCGGCGCGGACGATTACCTGCCCAAGCCGTTCAATCTGGACATTCTGATAGCAAGAACCGGCGGGCTGCTGCGCCGCAAAAACTGGCTGCAATCAGCGAATGAAACCGCGCCGCTTCCGGCTGATGAATTTGCCTTTGCGGGAAAGACCGTCGATTTCCAGAAGCTGCAACTGCGCAACGGCGAACAGGTATTCCAGCTCACGCTGATGGAAACCGAGCTGCTTCGTTACCTGATTCGCAATACCGGACGTCCGGTTGCTCGCAAAGAGATTCTGGAGAAAGTCTGGGACCTGAAAGAAGATACGGACACTCGCGCCATCGATAATTTTATCGTCCGTTTGCGCCGTTATATTGAAACAGACCCGACCAAGCCAAAACACCTGCTCACAGTACGGGGGCTGGGCTATCAGTTTGTGGCCCATCCATAGATCGCGCCAACCTACAAGATGGGTGGGTGCGATCATCAATGAAATTGGCGCCAACCAGGACCGTGCTGTTTCCTGATTCGGAACGCTACAATTCCTGTTTTGAAACTCAGTAGCGCGCCATTTTGAAATTCCATTCATTTATTTTTTCAAACCTTAACCCTTGTCTCGCAAATCCAGCTCACAATGTGAGCTGCTGATTGGCGGCCGCATTTTTGCCAACCAGCTTTTTGTTGAAGACCGCGCCGCTTTATCCGCTCCACTTCTTCGTGAACTTGCAGAGCAATCTGCAAACAACCTTAATCGACAAAAATTGAAAGGAAGAAAGCCATGAGAGTTCCAATCATTCTTGGCGTTGTAAGAAATTCCATTCTTCAAAGCCTGTCGTGTTGCCTGCTGGCAACAGCGTTGTTGCTTGTCTTCAATCTGAAGACAGCACAGGCGCAAACTTGCGGCAACAATGGATGTACCCCTGCAGCAGTCGATCCCGGCCCGCGTCCTGGCCCACAACCCAGCACCGGCGCAGGCCATCCAATTCCGGGACTGCCTGCTGACCAGGTAACTTTCTGGGTCGACGGCCTGACCTTGTTTGGGGACACGGTTTCAGTGAAAGGCACGCTCAGTGGTGAGCCGCTGCTTGGCCTTGGGCCTGCATTCAACGGGAATAGCTGCCTGCTGTGTCATTCGCAACCGGCGATCGGCGGCAGCAGCCCGGCGCAGAATCCGCAGATTGGAATCGCCAATCTTGACGGCGCCACCAACACGATTCCGCCCTTCCTTGCTCAAAGTGGACCGGTGCTGGAAGCCCGTTTCGTAAAAAATGCCGATGGCACTCCAGACGGCGGCGTACATGATCTGTTTACGATCACCGGACGCACGGATGCGCCAGCCAACTGCACGCTCCAGCAGCCGGATTTTGCGACCCAGCTCCAGAACGGAAACATCTCCCTGCGCATTCCCATCCCGACGTTTGGCGAAGGCTTTGTGGAGAATGTGTCTGAAGACGGCCTCAAAAATAATCTAGCCGCGCTGAAAACCATAAAAAAAGCCGCCGGGATAGCTGGCCGCTTTAATACCAGCGGCAATGACGGCACCATTACCCGGTTCGGCTGGAAGGCCCAGAACAAATCCATGCTGATGTTCGCCGGCGAAGCGTCCAACGTGGAGCTGGGCATCACCAATGAGTTGTTCACCAATGAGCGGACGAACAGCGGTTGCGCCACCAACGCGACCCCTGAAGACAACACACACGTAATCATCCCCACCGGCACCAACGCAGGGGACGACGCCAGCCAGATTTCTTCCCTGATCGAGAATTTCACGATCTTTATGCGGCTGAATGCAGCGGCCATACCATGCGATGCATTTACCAGCCAAACAACGTGCCAGCCACTTGGGGCCTCGGCATTGCGTGGTCAGGCATTGTTTGGCACAGTTGTTGCCGCCGCAGGCACCACAGCCAATACGGGTGTTGGCTGCGTGTTGTGCCATACGGACCTGCTGCGCACGACTAAATCCAATCTCACCCCGCTGAACAATGTTGAGTTCCATCCATTCTCAGACTTCGCCCTGCATCACATGGGCGCGGGACTGGCGGACGGCATCAGCCAGGGACAGGCGGGCATTGATGAATTTCGCACCGCGCCACTCTGGGGCGTGGGCCAGCGGATTTTCTTCCTGCATGACGGTCGCGCCAACAATCTTGTGACCGCGATCTCACTGCATGCCAGCCCGTGCGCCGCGGGACAGGTATGTTCTGAAGCCAATTCTGTCGTGGCCGCATTCAACAATCTCACTCAGGCACAGCAACAGGACCTGATCGCATTCCT
>DATBCN010000027.1:0-7155 GCA_036270475.1 Candidatus Angelobacter sp.
ATCATATCGCCATTGGGAAGAAACAATAATGACGCTGGCCCTGCAACTCTCTCACTTCAGCGCGGCAGCCTTGTTCGCGTTTTTTTTCTCCATTGTGTTTGGCATCACGCAACGCAACACCCGTGAGGAAATGGTCCGGTACGGCGCTTACTGTTTTGCCATGGCCATGGGCGGGCTGTTTGTTGCCGGCTGGCTGATGTGGCTGCTGCACCATTAGATTTGGCAAATGGGTAATCCAGATTTGGTAAGTGAGTCATTTGGAAATTGCGTAATTTAAAAACCAAACTACCTGATCAAATTGTCTTGGAAGCTTTAGGCCACAGTTGGTTGGCGTCTTGCCCGACGCTGAATGAATTTAGGTTTTAAATTACCAATTTACTAAATTACCCATTTACCAAATTCACTTCGGTTCTGATCCGCCGCCCTTGGCCTCTCCTTTGTAAATGATGCGGGTTTTCACGCCAAAACGTTGGTAGTGCGTGTATTTCACAATCTCCCGCACCCGCACGTCGCCGGTCTTGAAGTGGAGAAAGTCATCGGCCCGCGTATAGGTGGGAAACCAGTATTGCCCATCCACCTGTTCGCGATAGGTAACGAATTTGGGCGAAAGGTTTTCATTGTCCTTTTTGTGAATGTCCGGAACATTCTTGCCGCAGGTTTTTACGATTTGAAAATCATGGTTGTCAACCCAAATGCGTCCCTGGAAAAAGCGCGGGCCGCCGCCTTTGTCCACTTTCTTTGGCGCAATATCGAATACGTAAGTGTCCAGTTCATCCACGCGCTGCTGTCCGGCATAAAGAATGTTGTATTGGCCCAGGTCCTGGGCCGTCAGCACAAAGGGCAGGCGATTGCGAAAATCGTCATAGTCTTCTTTTGTAATGCTGATGCGGGTGAGTGTGTTCTGGGGCGCGTAGGTGACTTTCTCAATGCGCTGGCCCTTATCGTCATACAGAATATCGGTGGTTTCGCGAAATTCGCCGTCCACGGTGTCGCCATCCAGCGTTTGCACCACAACTTCCTGGGTGTAAGTGTAGTGATTGCGCGCATCCCGGAATACGCCCTCCTGGCCGGCAAATTTCTGGATGATCTCCTGTGCCTGGATGCTTTGTGGCTGAGCTGTGTTGAGTGGGCCATTGCCGGCGTCACAATTGGTCTGCGCCGCCAACGCCAGGGGCAGCATCAAGGCAAAAACTGGCGCACACACGGCAAGCGTGAGCTTGGGATATCTCATGGGCATTTCCCTCGGATTTATTTCCGTTTAGATGCACAGGGACGCCAATCGGTAACCCACAATGCTCTGGCTTAACAAATAAAAATGAAAGCCGCCGCTCAGCGAAAGTGATTCGCAGGTTGGAATTAAGGCTTGAATGACAGCTCTTGAATGGCGGGCTAAGGTTTCTTCTCCGGCGGCTTCTGTTCTGTCTTGGGATCTTCCTTGGCTTCGCCCTTAAAGATGATCTTGGTTTTTGATCCAAAGCGTTTGTAATTTGTGAGCTTGATGATTTCGCGCATATGAATGTCGGCGTTCTGGAAATGCAGCATATCATCGGCCCTGATATACGTGGGGAACCAGTACTGGCCGTCAATCTGTTCGCGATAGGTGACGAATTTAGGCGAGAGATTTTCCTGCACGTTCTTTTTCTTTTTTGTGTTGGCGATTATTTCCGGAACGGTCTTGCCGCAACTCTTTACGATCTGCAGATCATGATTGTCAACCCATATCCGTCCCTGGAAATAACGCTGGCCTTTCACGATCGTCTTGGGCGCAACGTCGAAGACGTAGGTGTCGATTTCGTCCTGGCGCTGCTGTCCTGCATAGAGCAGGTTGTATTGCGGCAGGTCTGACGTGGTCATGATGAAGGCCATCTTGTAGCGGAAGTCTTCGTAATCCTCCCGGCTCAGGATCAACTGCTTCAGCGAGTTTTGCGGCGCAAAGGTAACGTTTTCCTGGCGCCCGCCTTTGTCGTCATAGGTAATGTCCTGCACCAGGCGAAATTCGCCGGTAACGGTGTTGCCATCAAGCTCCTGCACCGTGATGTCCTGCGTATAGACGTAGTTGTTGCGGGCCTGGCGGAACATTTCTTCGCGCGCGGCAAATTTCTGGATGATCTCCTCCGTGGTTTTGCCCGCCGGCGGCGCGGGGTTGAGCGCGCCCGTGCCTTCCTCGCAGTTGGTCTGGGCCGGCAGAGCAGCCGGCGTGAGAAGAAAAAAAGCAATCAAAACAGCACACAGACCGGCACGGGAAAGATTCATGGACCTTCCTCAAACTCGATTTCTTGAAGCACATTCCTGGACAAAGGGCCTGGCAAGCGCTGGCGCATACATCCATGCACTGCACACTGGCCTGAAACCGCAAAAGGCTTTACACTGGCGGTTCCCTGAGGAGGCCGGATGCGCCGTTTCACGCTTTCACTTGTCCCAGTCATCATCATTTTACTCATGGGAGGGGTTTTTGTTCATCTTTCCGCCCAACCCGCGGCAAAAAAGCCCTTTACATTTGAGGACATGATGTCTCTCAAGCGGATCAGCGGCCCGGCGGTCTCTCCCGACGGGAACTGGGTAATGTTTGCCGCCGTGGACGTTGATCTTAAGGAAAACAAGCGGACATCCCATCTCTGGACCGTCCCTTTGGCTGGCGGCGAGGCCCGCGAACTGCCTTCCACTCCGGCAGGAGAAAGCGGCGGCCGCTGGTCGCCAGATGGAAAGAGTTACCTCTTCCTGACTTCCTTTGAAGGCGGCTCGCAGGTGTGGGTCAACACTTTTAATCCTGCGTCCGGCATGCCGGGCGGGGTGCCGCGCAAAGTTACCAACATCTCCACTGAAGCCGCTGGCGCTATCTGGTCGCCGGACGGCAAGAGTATTGTCTTTATCTCGGAGGTCTATCCCGGCTGCGCGGATGATGCGTGCAATAAGTCAAGTGACGAGACACGGGCAAATTCCAAGGTGAAAGCCATGGTCTTTGACCATCTGCTGTTTCGGCACTGGAACCACTACAGCAACTCCAAGCGAAGCCACCTATTTATTGTTCCTGGGGAAGGCGGCGTTGCCAGGGACCTGACGCCGGGCGATCATGATGTCCCGCCGTTCAGCCTGGGCGGTCAGGACGCCTATGCCATTTCTCCCGACAGCAAAGAGCTGGCCTTTACCAGCAACTGGGACGCCGTGGGAGCGACCAGCACGAATAACGACATCTTTATTGTGCCGCTCAGTGGCGGCGACCCCAAGAAGATCAGCACCAGCCCCGGCGGTGATTCCACTCCGCTCTATTCTCCTGACGGCAAATGGCTGGCCTGGCGCATGCAAAAACGCGCCGGCTATGAGAGTGACCGCTTCCGGCTCGTGGTGTATGACCGCAATTCGGACGAGATTAAAAACCTGACCGAGGAATTTGATCAATGGGTGGAATCGTTCGTCTGGTCGCCAGATTCGAAATCCATCTATTTCACCGCGGAAAAAGAGGGAGCATCCCCGATCTATCGGCTGAATGTGTCCGTCGCCATATCGCGCCAGACCCAACCGACACAGACAGGCATAAGAGCTATTGAAGAGATCATGGCTGGCACGAATGACGAGCCAACCGTTTCTTCTGATGGCAAAACGCTGGTGTTCACTCAGCTCTCAGTTCGAGCGCCCAATGAAATTTACAAAATCGCGCTGGATGGGCCGAGTGCCGATAGTAATGCAGCCAAGACGGCTAAGAGCGGCGGCATATCCCGGACCATGGCCTTTAAGGCAAACTATGCCGCACAGCAGCTCAGCCATCTCAATGACGCTGTGCTCGGCAACATCGCCATGCAGCCGGTGGAGTCATTCTGGTTTGCCGGCGCGGGTGGAACAAAAGTGCAGGGCTTCATCCTAAAACCGCCTGACTTCGACAAAGAGAAGAAATATCCGGTCAAATTCGTGATCCACGGCGGCCCGCAAGGGCAGTGGGGCGATGAATGGTCCTATCGCTGGAACGCCGAGCTTTTTGCCGCCGATGGTTACGTGGTCATTATGGTGAATCCGCGCGGCAGCACCGGCTATGGCCAGGCGTTTGTGGATGGCGTGAATAAAGACTGGGGCGGCAAACCGTATATCGACCTGATGAACGGGCTGGACTATGCGGAGAAGACCTATCCATTCATCGATAAAAACCGCGAGTGCGCCCTGGGCGCAAGCTATGGCGGCTACATGATTAACTGGATACTGGGCCACACCACGCGTTTTAAGTGTCTGGTCTCACATGACGGCATGTTCAACACTGAAGCCGCCTATGGCAGCACCGAAGAGCTGTGGTTCCCCGAATGGGAGTTTGGCGACACGGTGTGGGCAAACCGTGAAGGCTATCGCAAATGGTCTCCGCACCTGTTTGCCGCGCAATTCAAAACGCCCACGCTGGTGGTCCATGGCCAGCTCGACTATCGGCTGGACGTGTCAGAGGGCCTCCAGCTCTTTACTACTCTGCAGCGGCTGAAAGTACCCTCAAAAATGCTTTACTTCCCCGACGAAGGCCATTGGGTGCTCAAGCCGCAAAACGGCCAGCTCTGGTACAAGACGGTGAATGGCTGGGTTGATAGTTACTTGAAGAGGTAAGCTTCCGAAATCGATTCACTATTTCTGAAATCCCGAATTCCGCATAGCGGGTGAGGGAACCCTATCTTGAGAACGAAACGTGCGGCCTTAGTGATCTTCGTTACGATAGGGCTCCCTCGCTTATACTCGGGATGTTTTTCGAATCATCCGATTTCCCCTAGTTCCCTTCCTTCAGCTTTTTGAGGGTAGCTTCAAACGCGGGCACCTGAGACCGCCGTCCTTCAGGAACATTTTTAAGCACAGTCTCCCAGTTCTTGATGGCATTCTCTTTATCGCCCAAAGCGGTATAGGCCCGCGCCAGTCCAAGATAGGTGAAGTACTTCTCTTCCGGATGTTTTTTCTGATTGAGCTTGAATACTTCAAGGGCCTTGTCATTCCTTCCTGCGCCCAGCAGTCCCATCCCATAAACATAGACAGACCGCAGATCTGCGCCCGGAAGCTGAAACGCCTTGTCCATCACCTTGTCTGCGTCGTCGATCTTTCCCATGGCCTGCAGCACTGCGGCTTTGGTCTGCAAGGTAGAAAAGTCCTCGCTGCCTACGGTGGCTCCGCGAAAGGGACCTCTGATCGCTTTATCGGCCCACACCAGCGCTTCATCGAGGTTGATTTTATTGCTGGCGCAAAATTGCGCGGCCTGCTGCCAGTTCTGGTAATTGAATCCTGGCCATGAAAGAAGGTCCCGGCGCAGTTGCGCTACATACAGTTCATTAGCATTGGGCACTTCAATCTTGAAAGAGACCCTCTTTTCGTCCCATTGCAGAAACGCGACCGCTGAATCGGGTTTGCGCTCGTCAAATCCATACGTGAGAAATTCCGTATGCGCGGCCGCGGCAGGAGTTGCCGGCGCTCTCAGAACATCCTCTTTCGGATCATATTGAAAACTTCCCCACCCGGCGGAGTTGGTGGAAAAGATCCATTGCCACGGGCCTTCCTTCTCCACGTCAAGAAACAGGCCGTAGGTGCCGGCCTTCATCATTTTGCCGTCCAACTTTACATCGTGGGAAAAAGAGATGGTAGTGGTTTCATTTGCCCCTGCCCGCCACGGCGCGGCCTTGGTTGGCCCAAACCCTTCGTCGATAAAACCGTAATGCACCACTTCGCCCCAGATGTGTCCGCTCCGATCAGTTCCTCCTCCGCCATGCAGATTGGGGCTGTGATAATTGATTGTCACCTTCACCAGCCCGATCCATTGTGAGACTTCAGCCTTTTCATTGTTGCCGTTGGGCGGGATGGCGATCTCCGAGCGTTCCTGCGCTGGGGTAATCTGGGCAAGCGCGGCAAACATGACGATAACCAGCAGTGCATAAATCTTTTTCAATTGAATGGCCTCGTAAAAAGGATGTGGGAATGGCAAGAAGCACTGAAGCATGGATCAGGCCATTTTGAATTCCATCATCGCAAAAACGGCCACCGCCCTGCTTCAGCCACTTGGACGTGAGGAAAATCCAAATGTTAGCCAGCCGTTGCAGGGGCCAGGGACTCCATCCCATTCCGGTAGCTCGGCGCCATGGCAGCCGGTCATCCGGCGCTGCGGCGGATGCTACAATCCAAACCGTGTTCAGATATGCCCTGACAATCCTATTTTTGCTGGCAGCAGCCTGCATGGCGCAGCAGGCGCAGGCTCCCGCGCCACAGCAGACGCCGGTTCCACAACCGGCCCCATCGCCGCAACCGCCCGCAAGCAAGCCGCAGGTAAAGGTGAATTATCTGAACGTCTGCACCCCCGGAGCGGATGAGCAGGCCGTGATTAACGGCGCGCTGAAAGCGGTCGAGCCGAAACCGGCGTTCAGCACGGACTTTGAGATTTCCCGCGGCCGCACCACGCTGAAAGACGCGCCCGACGCAAGGTACGTCCGCCTGCGCCGCGATTTTGCGCCCGAATCCCCGCTGTTGACCGCGCAATACTCCATGAGCACGGACGCCACCAACACCATTGAGATCCTGGTGCTGCGTCCGCGCGACGCCAAGGATTTTCTTGAAGTAGTGATGGAAAACCGCGTGACGGCCAACGCAGCGGCCCCGCTGGCTGTGCTGCAGGTGGATACGCCAACCTCGCGCGTGAGGATTGAGCGCCTGAACAAAAGCTCCGCCGTGCTGGCCCGTTGCCAGGATGTTGACCAGAGCGCCTATGATCCAATGTTTCGCCAGGCGTCCGACATTATGGCGCAGTACCGCGCGGCGCTGGGACTGCGCACCGCGTTCCGTTCCGATATTGCCTGGCTCAACCCGTCGCCCAGCAAGGCGGCGGGCGCGCCCAAAAGCAAAACCAAGGACGCCAACAAGGCCACTAAGCGCTGAAACTAAATTGAAGGTCATGAATCTAATGGATGCCATGGAAAATTCCATTCGCGACACAGTAATTCTGGGGACCGGTTGCGCCGGATTGACGGCGGCCATTTACGCGGCGAGCGCCGGACTGAAGCCTTTGGTGATTGACGGCCATCACCCCGGCGGCCAGCTCTCACTGACCACGCTGGTGGAGAACTTTCCCGGGTTTCCTGAAGGCATCCAGGGCCCGGAATTGATTGACAACATGCGCAGGCAGGCGGAGCGCTTTGGCGCCGAGTACATGCGCGGACA
>DATBCN010000028.1:0-3906 GCA_036270475.1 Candidatus Angelobacter sp.
AAGGGCGCAAGGCAGGTTCCTCTAGTCGCGGAGCGATGCGGCAAGCTCAACGCGGCTTTGATTTGGGATGACTGAGCTTAGTTTTGGATTTGGTCTCACTTTTGGTCTTCGGCTTGAGCTTGGCTTTTGCCTTGCTTTGAGTTTTAGGCTTGCGCAATTCCTCAGCGGTGTTTCGAGTGGGAGTGGTGGAAGCAGTAGTCGTCGACTGCGAGGACTTGATTGTCTGGGCCCTGGTTAGCGGAGTTTCCTTTTGCGCGGTCTTGCCTTGGGCTGCTTTAGCGTCGCTGGCTGGCCTTGATGCTTCCGGCGCTGAGTATCCCAGCGCATCGAGCGGCGGGAGTTTTTGTTTCAGCTTGAGCACTGGTTCAAAGAGGTCACCGGATTTTTCCACACGTTGTAAGACTTGATCGGCGGTAAAGACCAGCAACTCAGGATCGTTCTGTGCCAGGCATTGATCCACCTCCTGCCATGTGACCGGCGTGGAGACGGTTGGCTGCTCTTTGGCGCGGAGAGAATAGACGTTGACCGTGGTTTTGAAATCGTCGTTCTGGCTCCAGTCAACAAAAACCTTGTTCACGCGCAGGGCCTTCTTCATGTCAGAAATCACTTGATCTGGGTGGCGCTCTTCCAGCAGGCGGGCAATCCCTTTGGCAAACGGCTTGGTCTGCTCATAGGTCACAGCAATGTTCAGGGGAACATACACCTGAAGTCCCTTGGAGCCGGAGGTCTTGGCAAAGGACTGCAAACCAAGTTGTTCAAAGATCGCGCGAATCCAGAGCGCTACCTGGCAGCATTGCACAATGTTGGCCGGAGCGCCGGGATCGAGATCAAAGGCAATCACCGTGGGGCATTGCGTTTCCGGTGCGCGGGCCAGCCAGGTATGGAGTTCAAGATCGGCCAAATTGCCGAGCCAGACCAGCGTAGGCAGATCGGCGACCAGGCAGTAATCCATAAAGCGATTGTTGCCGGCGCTCCAGACACGCGCCGTTTGCATCCATGGCGGACGATACTTGGGGCAGTTCTTTTCATAAAAATACATGCCATCCACGCCATTGGGATAGCGCTTGAGCGTGAGTGGACGTCCGGCGAGATGCGGCAGAAGCACCGGCGCAACATGCACGTAGTAATCGATCACCTGGCCTTTGGTGAATCCGGCTTTGGGATAAAGCACCTTCTCCAGGTTGGTGAGCTTGATCTGGCGGCCTTCTACTTCAATCTCAGATTCGTTCTTTGCCATGGCGCGGTTTTGCCCCTTGCGTTTTTTTGATGCCCCGGACGCGGCAGATGGTGAATACGGCCAGCCATGCCGGGCTGTATTTTTCTGCCCAGGTTCAACAACATAGTAACCCGGCCAGCCATCTAACCGGAGATGCCCGACGAGCATGACAACCCGCTGCCGGTAAGTTCCTCAAAGCCGCCAGAGTTTTGCAAGCAACAGGAATCGCTGTTCCGCGAGGTGATTGGGCTATTGGAACGGAACCATGTGCCGTTCGTTATTTCCGGCGCGTTCGCGCTGCATGAGCATACCGGGATTTGGCGCGACACCAAGGACCTGGACCTTTTTCTGCCGGCGCAGGAAGTGGGACGGGCATTGCGCATCCTGGAAAACGACGGATTTCAAACAGAGATCCTGGATTCCGTGTGGCTGGCCAAAGCCAAGCGCAATGGGTTCTTCGTGGACCTGATTACCGGCATGAGCAATGCAGTGCTGCGGGTGGATTATTCCTGGATCAGGCATGCCAGCCGGGCCGAGGTTTTTGGGATGTCAGTACGGGTGCTGGCGCCGGAGGACTTGATTGCTTCAAAGATTTTTGTCACACGGCGCGAGCGCTTTGACGGGGCCGATATTTGCCATGTGATTTACGGCACACGCGGCAAGTTCGACTGGCAGCGGCTGATGAACCTGATTGGCGACCATTGGGAGATGCTGTTCTGGTCACTAGTGCTTTATCACTATGTTTATCCGGCAAATTCTGATTATGTGCCGCAGGAGATTTGGACAGAGCTGGTGCAGCGTTTTACCGTTGAGCTGGCCCATCCAAACAAGGCCGCGGAGTTCCGGGGAAGCTTGATTGACGACAAGATGTTTGCCATTGATGTGGCCGAGTGGGGCAAGCGCAATATTCTGGAAGAATGCCGCGCCAAAGCAGAGCTGATCCGGGAGGAAAGAGACGAGGCGGCATAGGCCGAAAGGGACGGCCTAAAGCTCTCTCTGGAAGTCCCGGCCTTTGCCCGGTTTTTTCAAATCAACCCATGAGAATCGCAGCCACAGCCGATTTGCACTTTACGCCACAGGGCTATGATCGCATCCGCGAGCCGCTGGCGCATGTGCGGGACGAAGCCGACGTGCTGGTGATTGCCGGCGACCTCACGAATTACGGCAAGCCGGAAGAGATGCATTCCCTTTTGAATGCGCTGGTGCGGCTGCGGATTCCGATTATTGCCGTGCTGGGCAACCATGATTATGAAAGCGGTCAGGAAACAGAGCTGATCAAAATGATGACCACGGAAGGCATCAAGGTGCTGGACGGCAGCAGCTATGAGCGCGATGGCATAGGCTTTGCCGGCGCCAAGGGATTTCCCGGGGGATTTGGCCGCGGCATGCTGACGGCCTTCGGCGAAAAAGAGATCAAGGCCTTTGTGCAAGCGGGACTCGACGAGACACTCAAGCTGGAGCGCGCGCTTACGATGCTGCGGACGGAAAAAATCGTGATCGTGACCCACTACGCGCCGATTTGCGAGACGGTGGAAGGCGAGCGGCTGGAGATTTTTCCTTTTTTGGGCAGTTCGCGTCTGGCTGAAGTCATTGACCGCCATCAGGCCGTGGTCTCGTTCCACGGCCACGCCCACCACGGCAAACTTGAAGGCAAGACGATTGGCGGAGTACCGGTACACAATGTGGCACTGTCATTGTTGATGGCGCAGGAGCCGCCGTGCCCGTACCGGGTTGTCGATGTATAGTTTTGCCGCCGCTGATTTGCGCAGATGAGAGAATTAGCCGCGAGTCTCCGCGGATCTTTGCGAATCAACGCGAATTTTCAAAACAATTTTAAACTGGCAAGTCGCTTCATTCTATCCCATCGACAACAGAAAGTCTGATCAGCGTTTATATCTACGCCGGTCCCAGGGCCATTCCCCGCCTGCAACCGTATTTTGACGTTAAAAATCCGTTTGACTCTTCCGCGCTCTAATCGCCTGAGGAATATAATTAAAGTCTTTCGCAGAAAGCATTGACCGAAATACACGCCAGACAACAACTATTAATCAAAAAACAAGGAGGGGAAGAACATGAAGAACGTCGTATTAGTACATGGCGGATTTGTGGACGGCGCGGGCTGGGAGGGCGTTTACCAGATCCTGAAGAAGGACGGTTACAACGTGAGTATCGTCCAGAACCCGACGATATCCCTGGAAGATGATGTCGCGGTTACCAAGCGTGTTCTGGCAACGCAGGACGGGCCAGTGATTCTTGTCGGACATTCTTATGGCGGAGCAGTCATCACGGAAGCGGGCAATGATCCGAAAGTGGCAGCGCTGGTATATATCACCGCTTTTGCTCCGGACAAGGGCGAGTCCGTTGGCTCGCTTATCAAAGATCCGCCCCCCGGTGCGCCCGTACCGCCAATACTGCCGCCACAGGATGGTTTTCTATTCCTGGACAAGGTGAAATTTCCCGCCTCGTTCGCGGGCGATGTGGATGCAGAGAAAGCCGGATTCATGGCCGACTCACAGGTTCCGTGGGGCCTGGGAGCAATCAGCGGCGCGATCAGCGAACCAGCGTGGAAGAGCAAACCCAGTTGGTACCTTGTGGTTACAGAAGACAAAATGATTCCACCCGCGGCCCAGCGCATCATGGCTAAACGCGCAGGCGCAGCAGTAGTCGAAACCAAAGGCAGCCATGCGGTC
>DATBCN010000029.1:0-5523 GCA_036270475.1 Candidatus Angelobacter sp.
GCCCACCCAGCCGGCAATCGCGCTCGCCGTGGGCATGCGCCGAAACGTCCCGTTCAGCTCCACTGCGTTCAGCCGCGTTCCATAAAATTCAAGAAATCGCTTCGACGGCAGTTTCTCCGGATAAAACGACGGCTTCCAGCTTGCGTAAGACCACCCTGAAGTTCCTATGTACACGTTCATGCACGAAAGTATAGTTGAAACCCTTGCGCCCTGATCTTCTCCGCGTCTCCACGCTCTGCGTAAAAAAGCCTTTTATCTTGCCTAAAAAAGCCCCGGCCAAGGCCGGGGCCAAAGAGCGTAGTTAGAAATTTACCAGGTCAGCTTCAGACGCATCTGCATCGAGCGCCCGATGGAGTTGTCGTTCTGGAAATTCAGGAACGGCGATACCTGCCCAGGCTTGACGTTGGCGTTGCTATTGACGATCCGTGAAGGCACATCAATAAAGTTAATGGTGTTGGTCGCGTTGAACATGTCCACGCGGTATTCAAAATTGCTGCGTTCGCTGATCTTGAATGACTTCGCGATCGACAGGTCAAGGTTATTGTATCCATTGGTTAGAAGAGTGTTTCTTCCCACAGTTCGGGCATTGGGCAATCCGATGCCTTCAATCCAGTGCACCGTGTTGGGGTCCACGCAGGCGCCGTTCAGGTCAGGATTGGAGTAGCCGGTAACGCATGTTGTGCTTCTGACCGCGCGGGTGTTCAACGGCGCTGCCGGGTTGCTGATGTCGGGCCGGTCCGGACCGGACTGGCCGTCGCCGTTGCGGTCTGTGCCGTTGCTCATTGTATATGGCTCGCCAGTCTGGAAGTCGGCGATTCCCGCCAATTTCCAGCCGCCAAGAATCTGCCGCATGAGACCGGTTTTGGGTGCGCGTATCTCCAACGAGAATCCGATCGACCCAACGTGACGGCGATCAAAGTCGGAGGAACCATAATCAATATGCGGGCTCGCGCCGAGGACCTGGGAAACAGACTGAAACGAACTGGGCGTGGAAGCAAACCCAAAAACATCGCTGACGTCGTCCAGGAAGTGAGAATAGGTGTAAGAGCCGCGCAGGAGTACCGCTCCAAGCGGCGTATTCTTAAAGCGGCGTTTGAGTTCGACTTGCAGTGACTCGTAGTTGGAGTTTGCCGAGGCTGCCCGAACTGTCCGGGCGCCCACCTGCGGCTGGAAGCGAACACCCGGTGCGACAAAGGGATTCATGTCGATTGTCCGGTAGAGATGATCAGAGATTGATCCAACATAGGATGTGTCCCAGAAAAAACCATAGGGGAGTTCACGCTCAAATCCCAACGACCAGCGGTTGGTTTGTGGATTGGGGAACTCTCCGAGAAAGAGATTGTTCTGGGGTGATTGTGCGGTTGCGGGGGTCGCCTGGATTCCGGAAAACAAGCCACTGAAATTTGCAAACCCGCGCCCGGTAGACGGAGAGGTAATTGTGCCGCCCAGGGTGTTGGGAGAGGAGCCGGCAATATTTGAAAGAAGATTGTTGAACGCGGAGTCGTAGCTGGTCTGGAAGCCGCCGCGCCATACCGATTTTTCGCCGCCCATGATGTGGCTGAACCAGTTCGAGCCTTTGGGGTTCCAGGCAAAGCCCACACTGGGAGCGAAATTTTTCTTGTATCCCGGGACTTTGTGTGGGGCGGCAAAGTTGACCGGGTCATAACCGGTAAAAGCAGCCACGGCAAAGGCGTTTTCCGGCGCGCCATAGTACTCATAACGCAGGCCGATGTTGAGTGTCAGGTTGCTGGTTGTCTTCCATGAATCCTGCCCAAAGTAACTTTGCCGGAAAAGGTTGGGATAGTAAATGGAACTGCCAAACTGCCGATTCAGGGCCCCGCTTGTCCCCCCGAAATCATCCAGAAAGTTAGCGAATGCGGTCACCGGACCGGCGCTGGCTGCATAAGCAAACGAGCCGCGTTCGTTGAACGGCGGATGCTGCCGCGCCAACTGGCGCAGGAAGTCGGCGCCGAAACGGAAGGTGTGTTTGCCCCGCACCAGAGTCATGGTGTCCTGGTATCCCCAGTTGTTGGCGAACCTGAACTGCGGGATGTTCGTGGCGCCGCCGAAGCCGGTCACACCCAGCCCCGAATAGTTTGCCAGCGTGGTGTGGAACGCATCTGATGCCGCCAGCGGGAAATTAAATCCTATACGCCCGTAGTTGAAGCGGAACTCGTTCGTGATGCTGGGCGTGATCATGTAGGTGTCACTGAACAGGGCGTTCATTGTCCTGCCCACAAAGTTGTTGTCGAATCCGGGCAGGTTGTTCAGTGACGGTCCGGTGATGGAGCTGTCATAGAGCCAGCGGAAGCTCAGCGTCTGTTTGTCGGAAGCTACATGGTCGACCCTGACCTGGTGATTGTTGTCCAGACTTGAAAATGGCGCTGCGCGCAGCGCCAGCCCCGTGGAAAGCGGGGGCAACCCTGTGCGAGTTGAACCGTTGCACGTGCCCGCGGCGCTTGGCACTGCCAGACTGATGCCCGCAGGCGATGCCGTTGGATCGCCGCGAAGCGCCCCGAGCGCCTGCAGGTAAAGCGCCGCGTTCGGGCACGAGCCTGCCAGCGATTGCAGCACCGCAACGCCAGCGGCGTCCGGTAGCCGCAACTGCGCGGTTGTCTGGCCGAAAAGACGGTCCCACTGCGCCGCGCCAAAGAAGAACGTCTTGCTGTGGCCGTCATATAGATGAGGAATCACTACCGGCCCGCCCAGAGAAAAGTAAGGAACGTTCTCCACCTGCCGCGGCGGATCAAATTTATGGTTAATCGCGTCGTTATGGTCCAGGGCCTTGAACGCGCTGCCGGTATATACCCACACCGCCGTTCCATGCAATGCGTTGGATCCCGACTTTGTCACCTGGTTGATGACAGCCCCTCCGGCGCGGCCAAACTCTGAACTGAAATCCGCCGTTTGAATCGCCACTTCATTGACTGCGTCAGGATTGGTGATGACAAAGGCCGGCCCCGTCACCGAGATGTCATTGTTCTCAACACCATCAATCATGAAATTATTGCCGCGCGGCCTCTGGCCGTTCACGGCAAAGCTGAAAGTCCCATCCTGGTTGATGGAGTTTCCTGTGGATTTTGTTACACCTGGGACCAGCAGCGCCAGCGTCAGGGAGTCCCGTCCCGTGATCGGCAGGTCGGCAATCGTCTGCGTCTCAAAATGCCCGCCCCGCGTCTGTTCTGAAGTATCCAGTTGGATCTGGCCCGCGTTCGCTTCCACCGTCACGGTTTCAGCCGAGCTACCAACCTTCAGCGTGATATCAAGATTCAGCGTGCGCGCCGCCTGGACTTCAATCCCCTTCTCGCTCTGGCTGGCGAAACCCTTCGCCTGCACGGAGATTGTGTAGGTGCCAAGATCGACGGCATCGAAACGATAAAGGCCAGCGGCATTTGTGTTGGTCTGCCGGGAAACGCCAGTGGCAATTTCCGTGAGCTTGACATCCGCGTTCACAACTACGGCGTTCGTTGTGTCGGTTATGATGCCTGTAAGGGTTCCACGACTCGTTTGAGCAATTGCCGTTACGCACATGAATGCGAGCAATAGCACGCCAAGGGCAGAGCGCAGTTGAAACTTCTTCATCATTGTCCTCCGGGAGTTCCTACAAAAAAAGACGGGGAGGATTGAACCGCACTAAGGAATCGGCAGGACTAGCTGAAATAACTCACTTCTACAGATACGAATTAGCCATCGGTGCCAGATTGATTCAGTTCCCCCGGATAACCAATCAATTGCAAGATGAAGACCAGTAAATTTGGGACACAGACCACGAACCAACTTGCGGTGGCAACTCTTATAGATCGAATGTAAAGTTATGTCAACAATAATGTTAAGAGTTTATATGCAGTAAATTTCATCTTGAAAGTGAAATTGGTTTTCCACATTCCCATAATGAGATTTCATAGCTGAACGTGAAAATCTATTTAATTTTTTGTAAAGAAAGATTTTGTAAAAAAGGATATGGGGTTCAGATGGGGCAAAATCGGCGTTTGACGGACAAGTTACGCTTGAAGAGTCACGAATGGGTCTTTTTCAAACGGGTCTTTTCAAATGGGTCTTTTCAAATAATGTTCAGGTCTACCCCGTGTTGGTCCGTGGTGCAGGTTTCGGGTTCCACTCACCGGAGTCTTCTCCGCGTCTCAGCGCCTCCGCGGTGAAAACAACCTCCTTACTTATAAAGAAGATACTTCGTCCGCAGCTCTCTGAACTTCTGCAGATCGTCCTGCCATCCCTGGGCAATCGCACGCGGATCATCGCCGTTCACCACTGCGTCAAAAACTTGCCGATTGGCAAGCAGGGCAAGCATACGCTCAATCTTCCAATTGTCGGGATACAGCTTTCTCAACGCCACCGCCAGTTCAATCCCCATTTCCGGAGCATCCAGCACCGTGCGGTCGGTGACAATAATATTCACACCCTTGCACAACTGGTTCGCGTACGGACCGCTCACCGGCGTAAACGTCACCGGCACAAAACGTACACCGGGAATCAGCCGAGCATTCAAATAGTCAGAAAACGTATGCGGATCGATCCAGGGAGCGCCCAGCACTTCAAATGGAGTATCGGTCCCCCGACCGACAGAGACGTTCGTGCCCTCCACGATCGCCACGCCCGTGTACAGCTCCGCCTCGTTCACTGACCGCAGATTCGGCGAAGTATTAATCCACACAATTCCCGTGGAATCGAACCAGTCGCCACGCAGCCAGCCTTGCATGGGAATTACGCGCAGCCGCGCGCCGATCTTTTTCTCATCGTTGTAAAGCTGGGCCAGTTCGCCCAGCGTCATCCCATGGCGCAGCGGGATCGGATGATAGTTGTTGAAGTTCAGCAGGTCGGGTTGCGACATCGGCCCCTGAACAAAGGATCCGGTCACCGGGTCCGGCCGGTCCAGCACAATGACTTCAGTATTTGTCTGTGCTGCTGCCTCCAGCAGGTAGCCCAGCGTTGCCGGGTAGGTATAAAAACGCCCCCCTGCATCCTGAACATCAAAGACCACGGCATCCAGCGTCTTGAGCACGTCCAGCGGCGGCCGCTTCTTTGCCTCTGTGCCGCCATACATCGAATACACCGTCACGCCGGTCACTGAGTCAGTTGTTTTCTCGACCTTCAAATCGTCCTGCGCGCCAAAGATTCCATGCTCTGGAGCAAAAATCGCTGCCAGCTTCACGCCAGGCGCTGTCGCCAGCACGTCGATCGTTCGTCTGCCCTGTCCATCCACTCCGGTATTGTTCGTGAGCAGGCCAATTGTCATCTGCTCTTTGTCCTTCTTCAGAGAAGCAAAATTGTCCTGCTCCAGCACGTCAATCCCGGTCAGCACATGACCATTGCGCGCGGCCACCCGACGTGATGCTGTCGCCGCTTCGTTATAGCCGGTGATCGCCAACTGCTTTTCCCGATCCGCAGCAGTCACGTCCAGTTTCAGCAGCGCCGCCACTGCCGTGGCCACGCGTGCCCGCAGCGAAATAATCGCCGGTCCCTGTCTTGGTAAAATAGAATTCGTCAGCAGGATCACGTAAGTATTCG
>DATBCN010000030.1:0-2093 GCA_036270475.1 Candidatus Angelobacter sp.
AGCCCACGGTTACAGACGAACGCATTGAAGCAATATTCAGCAGGCGGGCGCTGGAGAATCCGCAGGCCACCGCATTGTCATACGGCGAAGACCGTTTGACATATCGGGAGTTAGAAGACCATTCCAACCGCATGGCACAAGCCCTGCGTGACTGCGGTGTTCGCAATGGAGATCGGGTGGGCGTTTGCATGGAGCGATCACTTGAACTGGTGGAGGTACTGCTGGCTATCCTAAAGTCGGGGGCGGCTTATGTACCCATGGACCCAGCTTATCCCGCTGACCGGATCTCATACACGATCCAGGATGCGCAAATCAAAATTGTTGTAGCTTCAGTCAAGGGCCTTCAAGCCAGCCATGGAGTTCGCATGCTTGAGCCACAGGAATTGCTGAAGATGGCGCCGCGATGCCACGAGGCCCCGCCCAGCAATGCATTGCCGTCAGATGCTGCGTACGTTATCTATACTTCTGGCTCCACCGGCCGGCCAAAGGGCGTGGTTATACCGCACAGCAATGTTGTGGCGCTGCTGGCTGCCACCACCGAGGACTTTGGGCTTTCAGCAAGAGACACCTGGACTCTGTTCCATTCCAGCGCTTTCGATTTTTCCGTATGGGAAATCTGGGGCTGCCTGCTTACAGGCGGGCATCTTGTTGTAGCGCCGTACTGGATCATCCGAAATCCAGAAGAGTTTGCGGAGTTGCTGGCCAAAGAGCGCGTGACGATCCTGAATCAGACGCCCTCGGCTTTCGCGCAACTGCTGGATGTTGACCGCAACCATACTCTCACTTCCAGCTTGCGGCTGGTAATTTTTGGCGGTGAGCCCCTGGAGGCACGGATGCTGCTGCCCTGGTTTGACCGCCATCCGGAATTTGAATGCCGCATGGTGAACATGTTTGGCATTACTGAGACCACGGTGCATGTGACGCTGGAAACCATCACGCGCGAACACGCGCTCGCGGCCTCAAAATCCGTGGGCCATGCCATGCCGGGCTGGTACTACTACGTGATGGATGCCGAGGGCCGTCCGCTTCCTCCGGGAATTTCGGGTGAGATTTATGTAGGCGGCGCGGGGGTAGCGCAATATTATCTCAATCGGCAAGAGCTCACGGCACAGCGCTTTGTTCCCGATCCTTACACGGGTGAACGGATTTATCGCAGTGGAGACAAAGGCAGACTACGGCCTGACGGGCGTCTGGAACATCTGGGACGGTTGGATACGCAGGTAAAAATTCGCGGCTTCAGGATTGAACTGGATGAGATCAGGTCCATGTTGCTGGAAGCACCGGGCGTACATACTGCCGCTGTAGTGGTGCATCAAGACGACCCCAATGATCCGGCGTCGGCGAAGCTGTGCGGTTACGTGGTGCTGAACGGAGGAAACGTCTCTGAAATCCGCAGCCACATTGCCCGCATGCTGCCGGAATACATGGTGCCTTCCGTGCTGATCGAAATGCCGTCGCTGCCTCTTACGCAGAACGGTAAGTTGGACGCCAAGAAGCTTCCAGCGCCTTCAAGAAACGGGCATCGCCACCATGATCCCAAGCCTGCAAGTAATAATAAGGAGGAAAGCGGCACCGGTTTGACCTCCTCCTTGCTGCAGATTTGGGAGACCGTGCTGGGAGTGCCGGTTGGGCTGGATGACAATTTCTTTGACCTTGGTGGAAACTCCCTGTACGCAATGCGAATTGCAACGGCCATGCGTAACCAGGGTCTGCCGCCGCTTCCGGTGCGCGAACTCTACGTTCAGCAAACAATACGGCGGCTAGGGGCATCTTTGAACCGCTAACCGGCTTTTCGGAAGTCCTCGGCCTTGGCAGTCCGCAGCGCAACTCATTGCGTTGCCATTGCTTCTCATTACTCAGGGAGGAAAAATGGCAACCAGAAAGAAATCCAGCTCGAGAAACAAATCAGGTGGACGCAAATATGGCAAGGCCGCCAGCAAGACGGTAGAGAGCGCAATGCATAGAAAAAAGAAAGGCACTCTGCGTTCTGGCAAAGGCGGTAAAGGGGGCAAGGTAACAAGCCGCAAGCAGGCCATCGCAATCGGGCTTTCCGAAGCGCGTAAAAAAGGCGCGAAGGTCCCCAGAAAGAAAGC
>DATBCN010000031.1:0-2321 GCA_036270475.1 Candidatus Angelobacter sp.
TCCTCAATCAGGAAGCTAACGCATTGGCGGCTTGGGGTTTTGTGCGGGAGGATTTGCCGGCGCCGCTACGCTGCCTGGCGTTGCCGTGCCGGGTTGAGCAGCAGGCACGGTTGATCCCTGAGTTGCGCCGGAAAGCCCACCTGTCGTTGGTGAACTTGAACCGGTGGATGAGCCAACCGTTCCGCTACTTGTATTGCCGCCGCTTCCAATCGCACTGCCGCTTACGACCAGTTCAACTCGGCGGTTCTGCTGGCGTCCGGAGGCGGTTGCGTTGCTGGCCACGGGATTGGATTCGCCAAACCCTTTGGTATTGACTGCATCCGCACCTACGCCCTGCGCCACCAGAAAGTCGCGCACCGCTTTCGCGCGCTTTTCAGAGAGGCCCATGTTGTAGGCCGGCGTTCCCTTATTGTCGGTAAAGCCGTCAATTTCCAGCTTGAGATCAGGATAGGCAAGGATGATGCCGGAGACCTTTGCCAGCCGCAGTTTGGCCCCGGGTTTCAGCGTGGCCTGATTAAAGTCGAAGAGCACGTCTGACATGCTGACGATCAAGCCGCGGGCACTGTCACGCGTTTGCAATACCTGGTTCAACTGTGTGAGTAGACGCTGGCGTTGCGCCTCTGCCTGTTGGATGGCCTGGAGCCGCCCCTGATCTGCCTGTTGTGCCTGTAAACGCGCTTGTTCGGCTTGTTGGGTCAGGGCTTGCTGCTGTTGCAAGGCTTCCTGGCGTCCTTGTTCAGATTGCTGTAACTGCTGCTCCGCCGCAGCTTTTTCCTGGGCTAATTGCTGCGCTGCCTGCTCGGCTTGCAAACGGGCCTGTTCCGCGGCCTGGCGTTCTTGTTCCGCAAGCTCACGCTGCTCTTTCTGGTGTTGCGCCTCTAGCCGGGAGGCATCAGCACGGGCGGACTCTGATTCAGCCTGTGACTGTGCCTGCTGAATCCGGTCTTGCGCTCTCTGCCGTTCTGCCGCGGTTGCTTCTTCCTGTTTTTTTTGGAGAGTCAGCAGCCGTGCGTCTTCAGCGGCTTGGGTGGCGGCGCGCGCTACAGCGCCTATGGGCGTAATGCTTTGTTTACGGTGCAGATAATCCTGGCCCTGCGCCAGATAAGCCTTGGCTTTTGCCAGAGTCTCGGTCGCGTACTGGTCTGCGCCTGCCGCCTGTGCAATGGCGATGGCATTCTGCGCTTCCAACAGTTCAAGAGGGGTCTTCTTGTCGGCAGTGGTCGCGGGCAACTGGTCCGGGGCCATGTTGACTGTGTACTGGCCTTTTTCCATGAGGTCAAACCGGGCGGAAATGGGATGGTTGCCGCCGGCAGTATCCTGGCGCACAATGTTCTCCGCCACCACCAGATTGCTGGGCCGCGTAACGGCAAAATAAGGTTCCGCGGTCACAATCATGCCAAATTCCTGCAGTCCGCTGGTGACCTGCAGCCGTGAATTGCCATCGTCATTGGGCCTGATTTCGCCCAGGTTCAGCGGGCGGCCTTCAGGAGTAATCGCCCAAAGCACATAGGTAAGATATTCCGGACCAAAGCCGCGGGGCGGGGCAAGATGGCGCAAATTGGCGTCAATGGCCAGACGGCCCGTATGTCCCGTCACCTTGGCATTACCGTCCACGGCCGGCATGAGCGACGTGCCTTTGAAATCAACCTGGGTTGTGCCCCCGCGGTCACGATAGTCAATTGCCTCCGTGGTGCGCTGGACGACGGTCACCCGGTAGGTGGGTATCTTTTGCTGATCGTCCTTCTGGGCGTCCTGCTGAGCATTCTGCTGAACATCGGCGCTGGGCTGACTATCTGGCTTTTGTGCGTTTTTTTGCGTGTCCGCGGCTTGAGTGTCCGCGGCAGAATTATTGTCAGGCAAACTCTGCGCTGGGTTTTGCTTGTCAGGCGCGGTGGGAGCGGCGCCTTGTTGTGCAGTGATAGTCAAGCATGTAAAAGCTGAGAGGGCAAGGGTGAGCAGCAGCTTGGTTTTCATACGCATCCTGTCTTTTTGCGGGATTCATTGCGTAGATATATGGATGACGCTATCTATCACAACGTTTTCCAAACTAGGTGTGAATTGACCTGGAAGCAGTGCGGCCGGCTTGCCTGGCGAGCAGAGGAACATAGCAAAGGCGGTCCACCGGACGTCATTTTCAGCGACGCTTATTCACTGATCTTTTATTTATTCATGAGCGTCCCCGACTCATGCCCGCTTTTCTTCCAGGCGCAAAAGAAATTCCCGCGCTTCGCGCGCGCTGTAGGTCTTGTTGTAGATAGGCGAGTTGGGCTCCTGCATCCTGCCGCCTTCGCGCAGAGAGCCGGTCTCGACCGGCGCAAAAC
>DATBCN010000032.1:0-4959 GCA_036270475.1 Candidatus Angelobacter sp.
CGCCCGGAAACCGAACACGTGGTGGAAACCGTTCTTGAACTGGTAAAGGGATACCCATTCGCCGGCCCCGGACGGCTGCGCATCTTGGATGTTGGCACTGGCTCCGGGTGCATTGCCCTGGCTCTGGCCAGTGAACTGGCGCACGCCGAAATCCACGCATGCGATATTTCTGACGACGCGCTGGAGATTGCCCGCGTGAATGCCGCACGCCTCACGCTGGGTGGAAGAGTGCTTTTCCGCAAGTCTGATCTGCTGGCTGCTTATCTTGGCCAGAGGTTTGACTTCGTTATCTCTAACCCGCCTTATGTTGGAGAGGTTGACGCGGACAAAGTGCAGAATCAGGTCCGTGAATTTGAGCCGAAGATCGCCGTCTTCTCCGGCAGGGAGGGCATGGACATCTACCGCCGCCTGATTCCTGAAGCCCAGGACGCCCTGAATCCCGGCGGCTGGTTCGTCACCGAGATTGGCTACTCCGAGGAAGCAAAAGTACGCGAGTTGCTCAATGGATGGGTGGACGTTCAAGTCACGCCGGATCTGCAAGGCATTCCGCGGGTGGTGGCGGCAAAGAAAATTCCTGCGAACGTCTGAATGCTGTTTTCTGCAATCCCGAAGCGAAGCGAGGGAACCCTATAGTCGCGAGGAATTTCAAGCACATGCTGTTTTTTCTCCACCGATTCATGCTGCCGGTCGCGCAATTTATCTGATTCGTACTCCGCCGCTCTTCATTGCAAATAGGGCTCCCTCGCTACGCTCGGGATGTTAGAAAACAGCTCATTTGCTACACTAATCAGTTTTCAATTCACCCTTGGAGGTGAAGTTTGGCTGCAAGCAGAAGTTCAGCCGTACCAACTGCTCCGGGCCGCACGTTGCGCCGTGACGCCTGGTGGCTTGAATCACTCCCTGTTTGGATCCTGCTGGGAGGGTTCGGCATTTATGCCACGCTCCGCGCCTTTGAAGGCAAGTTTTACGAGGCAGCTCCGTACCTCTCGCCCTTTTATTCGCCATTAATCGACCCTCATCACAACTGGTTGCCTCAATGGTTTTCACCGGCCCTGCTGATCCTGGCCTTCCCGCTGGGCTTCCGCATGACCTGTTACTACTACCGCAAGGCCTATTACCGCGCGTTTTTCATGGACCCGCCGGCCTGCGCCGTGGGTGAGAGCCCCAATCGCAATTATCGCGGCGAAGCAAAGTTCCCGTTTGTTCTACAAAACCTGCATCGCTATTTTCTTTACGCGGCCATCGTTTTTCTGTGCTTCCTCTGGTATGACGCTATCCGCGCTTTCTGGTTTCTGGGCGCAGACCAGAAGCTGCACTTCGGTATCGGCCTGGGATCGCTGGTGCTGGTGGTGAACATAGTTCTGCTCACCATGTACCTGCTTTCCTGCCATTCGCTTCGCCATCTGATCGGTGGCAAAATGGACTGTTTTTCCTGCACCACCTTTAATCTGAAGCGCCACGGAGCATGGAAAAAAACCAGCTTCCTGAATGAGCGCCACATGCTTTTTGCGTGGGCCAGTTTGATATCCGTAGGCTTTGCCGACTTCTATGTCCGCATGGTGGCGAGCGGCATGATCAAGGACCTGAGAATACTGTGACGAACCAGACGAAATATGAAACCCATGAACATGATGTCTTGATCATCGGCGCGGGCGGCGCGGGATTGCGCGCGGCGATTGAAGCGCTGGCGGCAGGCGCACGCGTTGCCGTGGTCTCCAAATCCCTGCTGGGCAAAGCGCACACGGTAATGGCTGAAGGTGGGATTGCCGCGGCCATGGCTAATGTCGATAAGGCCGATAGCTGGCGGACACACTTCCGTGACACCATGCGCGGCGGTAAGCTGATGAACAACTGGCGCATGGCCCAGCTCCACGCGCAGGAAGCGCCAGAGCGCGTGCGCGAGCTGGAGCAGTGGGGCGCACTCTTTGATCGCACGTCTGATGGAGATATATTGCAACGCGCCTTTGGCGGACACACCTTCAAACGGCTTTGCCACGTGGGCGACCGCACCGGCCTGGAGATGATCCGCACGCTGCAGGACCGCGGCGTCCAGATGGGCTTTGATGTTTTCATGGAATGCACCATTATCCGGCTGCTGACGGATGGCAAGCGCGTTGTTGGTGCTTTCGGTTACTGGCGCGAGCAGGGACGCTTTGTGGTTCTGAAAGCCAAGGCCGTGGTGATGGCGACGGGCGGCATCGGCAAAGCCTGGCGCGTCACATCCAACTCATGGGAGTACACCGGCGACGGCATGGCCCTGGCTTATGACGCTGGCGCCGAGCTTCTCGACATGGAGTTCGTCCAGTTTCATCCCACCGGCATGGTCTGGCCTCCGGGCGTGCAGGGCATTCTGGTAACGGAAGCGGTGCGCGGTGAAGGCGGCATCCTGCGCAACAAAGCCGGCGAGCGCTTCATGGAGAAGTACGATCCCAAGCGCATGGAACTCTCCACGCGGGACGTTGTAGCGCGCTCTATCTATACCGAAGTACGTGAAGGCCGGGGCAGCGAGCACGGAGGCGCGTATCTAGACATCTCCCACAAGCCCGCCGAATACGTAAAACAAAAACTGCCCAGCATGTACCACCAGTTCAAGGAACTGGCGGACGTTGACATCACCAAGGGTCCCATGGAAGTCGGGCCTACATGCCATTACGTGATGGGTGGAATCCGCGTGGAGGCAGAAACGGCGGCGTCATCTCTGCCCGGACTTTTTGCCGCGGGCGAAGCCGCTGCCGGACTGCACGGCGCGAATCGCCTGGGCGGCAACTCTCTTTCTGATCTGCTGGTATTTGGCCGGCGCGCCGGACTTGGCGCTGCTGCCTATGCCGCCAAAGCGCCTGCTGTCGCCATTGACGATACGCAGATTGCCGAAGCCGAACGCGACATGCTTGCTCCGTTTGATCGCGGCGAAGGCGAGAATCCATATTCTGTTCATCGTGACCTGCAGGAGACCATGCAGAACCTGGTCGGGATCTTCCGCATTGAAGAAGACATGAACAAAGCGATGGGTGAACTGGAAAAGCTCAAGCAGCGCGCGGCGCGTGTTCGGGTGGAAGGTTCGCGGCTCTTTAATCCCGGATGGCATCTCTCACGCGACCTGAAATCGATGCTGACGATTTCTGAAGCCGTTACCCGTTGCGCTCTGGCGCGTAAGGAAAGCCGCGGCGCCCATAGCCGCATCGACTATCCCAAGTTGGACGATCAATTGTGGGGCAAGCAGCAAAATGTTATCACCCGCGATGGGGACAAGATGAAGCTGCAGCAGATTCCGGCGCAAGTTGTTCCACAGGAGCTGAACGAGCTTCTGGCTGACGACAAATAAATCGATTTAACTGCCCGCGTAGCGGAAGACCGAACCAACAGGAGGGAAGAATGGCGGACGCGATCTTGGAAGTTTTCCGGGGTAACCAGGAAATTGGCGGAACGAAACAATACACGGTCCCAATCGCTCCGGGCATGGTGGTCCTTGATGCGTTGCATTACATTCAGGCAAATCAGGAGCCAGACCTGGCCGTACGCTGGAACTGCAAGGCAGGCAAATGCGGCTCCTGCTCCGCGGAGGTCAATGGCAAACCCAGGCTTACCTGCAAGACCCGCATGGACGCGTTGCCCACGGACAAGCCAATCACAGTCTACCCGATGAAATCGTTTCCAGTAATCAAAGACCTGGTGACGGACGTCTCCTGGAATTATCGAGTGAACAAAAAAATTCCGCCGTTCACGCCCAAGCCCGGCACGGATTGGAAGATGTATCAGGAAGACATGGACCGGGTGCAGGAGTTCCGGAAATGCATTGAATGCTTCCTGTGCCAGAACGTGTGCCACGTTGTGCGCGACCACCACAAGAAAGAGGAGTTCGGCGGGCCGCGTTTTTTTGTGCGCGTTGCATCACTGGAAATGCATCCGCTGGATAACGTCTCGCGGGCCAAGCTGCTGAAGGATGAATTGGGAATCGGCTACTGCAACATCACCAAATGTTGCACGGAGGTCTGCCCGGAAGAGATCAAGATTACTGATAACGCCATTATTCCCTTGAAAGAACGCGTGGTCGATGAGTTCTACGATCCCATCATGAAACTGGTGCGCAAGATACGCGGAGCGCCCAAAGCGGGCTAAAATAAGTGCAGGGCGTCCGCAGGTGCAGGCGGCGAAACCCAAGCGGCTGAAATCAGGTGGTTGAAATATGGAACGGCAATTTAAGGCGATCTCCAAAAACGGCATCGTTGAGGCGCTGGCAAAAGTCCAGCATTATCGTTACCTGAATCAGGCGGAAGAGGCGGAATCGATCTGCCGCGATGTTCTGGCCGTTGATCCGGAAAATCAACTGGCACTGCGCCTGTTGGGGCTGACCCTTACCGATCAGTTCAAGGGCGCAACCTCTGACGGCTTTCGCGAGGCACAAAGCTGCTTTGAGAAGCTCGCCAGCGCCTATGAGCGGTCTTATTATCTGGGCATACTCCATGAGCGCCGCGCCAAGGCGCAGTTACTCGCTGGCCATACGGCCCACTCCCTGCAGGCCAGCTTTGAGAATGCCATGCGCTGTTTTGAAGAAGCGGAAAAAATCCGGCCCAAGGGAAATGATGACGCCTTGCTGCGCTGGAACCGCTGCCTGCGGCTGCTGCAGAGTATCCCTGATCTCACAAGAGAATCAGACTTTGAGGCCGGTGACGCGCCTCCTATCTTCAGGGACTAATTAGCGGGCTGCGCTCTCCAGTACGCGCACCTTCCAGCGGTCTTCAGCGCCGGTCATCACCGCGTAATACTGGATCTGCGCCTGGTCGGAATGGATGACCGTTCCGCCATCCAGCACTTGCGTCTCAATGCTGGCAGTGTCCCTCAGTTCAACGGCGGAACCATCGGGCGAATAAAACACAGCTTCAACCTTGTGGCCGCGATCGATGATGCGAGTGGAAAGCCCGTTCTGTTTCTGGTCTTTCACGCGCTGGGTGAGTTTATCCA
>DATBCN010000033.1:0-4225 GCA_036270475.1 Candidatus Angelobacter sp.
GTGATCGAATTCAAGGACGCGGGATGACGAATGCTGAAGCGGCTGCGGGACCATTTATTTAACGACCATCTATTTAACGACCATCTATTTAGATGGTATCGCAAAGCAGCGCGGGTGGTGAGCCGCAGCGGATGCGCGGACTTTGGCTCGCAGCCCCAAAATCTTCTCAGCCATCAGCGGTATACCAACCCCTTGAAGTGCCGGTCCCAGATGAAGCGCAGCTTCCGCTTTTGTTGTCGCGTGGTCGGCGCCGCCGCTGGTTCCTCAGCAGGAGCAATCGCCGGGCTTTCCATGCGCGCGGGCGCTTCCGGCACGGCATTTCCTCGGTTTGTCCCCGCGAGCGAATGGGCCGCGCGCAGCCAGTCAGCCAGCGCCGCCCACGGACGTTCCAGTTCGGCAATCGGCCGGTTCTCTGGTCCCGCTGTTTTCCATTCCGGACGGCCCCAGCCCCAGAAGCGGACTTTCTTCCTCGTCCGCATATAGAGCCCCGCATAAAATCCGGGATTTCTTGCTTCCTGCGTTGTAGAAGTCATGTCGTCTCTCGCTTTGCGGAATTTATTATGTAAATGTAAATTTACATTTACATAAATGTCAAGTATCATTTGCTGGGGGTTGCTATAAATATTCTGCATGGTTAAAAAAACACTGGCGCCGCAGCAGGCGCGCAGCCGCGAATCGCTGCGTAAACTGCAAAAGGCCGCGGCGGAAGTGCTGGGGCAGCACGGCGTGGAAGGTGCCACCATTCCGCGCATCGCGCAGCACGCCGGCCTTACGCCAGGCGCAATCTATCGCCGCTTTCATGATAAGGACGCTCTGCTGGAAGCCACCATCCTGGGCGTTCTGCAGCGGCAAGAGGAAAGATTGAAGACCGGCCTGACTCCTGCCGCGGCCGCGCAGGTTCCGCTGCCGGTTTTCGCCGAACAGGTCATCGGCGGGATGGTGCTTACCTACCGGGCCAACGCCGCCCTGTTGCGCGCCATGCGCGCCTTCGTCCACAGCCGCGCGAATACCTCTTTCTACAGGAAGGCCATGAAGATGGAGGCCAATGCTTTTGAGCACGCGGTGGAACTATTCATGACCCACCGCAAGGACATCCGGCATCCCGATCCGCGAACTGCAATTTCGCTGGCTTTCATGATGGTGTCCAGCATGTTGTTCGAATGGGTGGTCATGCCGCTCGATATAGGCGCATGGAAATCATTCCTGCCCAAGGACGATCAGGCGCTCAAACGCGAACTCACGCGCGCGTTCCTGAGCTATCTGGGCGCGGGCCCAAAACGAGATTAAAAAGCGCTGCTACAATGGATCAGTGACCTGCTCCTCACGCGTCTAAAAGTGTGGGCGCGTCTGTTAGTCCCGTCATAATTCTGGCTCTCTGGAACCGGCAATCGTATGTTTGAAAATCTTCAGGAAAAACTGCAACGGGCGTTCAAAAACCTGCGCGGACAGGGCACGCTCACCGAAGAAAACATCCAGGAAGCGCTCAAGGAAATCCGCATGGCGCTGCTGGAAGCCGATGTAAATTTCAAGGTGGTCAAGGAATTTATTGACCGCGTCTCCGCCAAGGCGATCGGCCAGGAAGTGTTGACGGCGCTTTCTCCCGCGCAGCAGGTCATCAAGATTGTGCATGACGAGTTGGTGGATACCCTGGGCAAGGACACGGCCAAACTCAAATTCGCATCGCAGCCGCCTTCCGTCATCCTGATGGCCGGCCTTCAGGGGTCCGGTAAGACCACCACCTCCGGCAAGCTGGCGGCATGGCTCAAAAAAGGCGGCCACCGGCCCATGCTGGTTTCGGTGGACGTGTATCGCCCCGCGGCGCGCCAGCAGTTGAGAGTTGTAGCGGAAGCCATCAAGGCCAATCTCTATGAAGGCAAAGTCGAGCACGCTGACACGCCGACGGTCGAACGGCTGGCCAAAGAGGCGCGCAAGGAAGCCACCAACAGCGGATGCAATTTCCTGATCGTTGATACCGCCGGACGCTTGCACATTGACGACGATTTGATGTCGGAAATGCAGTCGCTCAAAAAGATACTCAACCCGCAGGAAATCCTGTTCGTCGCCGACGCCATGACCGGCCAGGACGCCGTCCGCTCCGCCGACGAGTTCCACAAAAAGCTTTCCATCACCGGAGTGGTGCTCACCAAAATGGATGGCGACGCCCGCGGCGGCGCGGCGCTTTCCATTCGCCAGGTGACCGGCCAGCCGATCAAGTTCATCGGCGTGGGCGAAAAGTATGATGCGCTGGAGCCGTTCCATCCTGACCGCATCGTCGGGCGCATCCTGGGCATGGGCGACATGATGACGCTCATTGAAAAGGCCCAGGAAAACGTCGACCAGAAAAAAGCGCAGGAGTTTGCCCAGAAAGCGCTGGGCGGCGAAGGCTTCTCGTTGGAAGATTTTCGCGACCAGCTTCGTCAGGTAAAGAAGCTGGGTTCGCTGCAGAGCGTGATCAAGATGCTGCCCAGCATCGGCCCGTTTGCCAACATGCAAAAAGCGGCCGACAACGTGGATGAAGGGCAGATCACGCGCGTGGAAGCCATTATTAATTCCATGACGGCAAAAGAGCGCCACCATCATGAAATCATCAATGGCAGCCGGCGCAAGCGCATCGCCCGCGGCTCCGGCACCAGTGTGCAGGAAGTAAACCAGCTACTGCGCCAGTACGCCCAGATGCGCAAAATGTTTAAGGACATGGGCAAGTCCAGCTTCAGCCGCAAACTGGCGGGGATGAAACTGCCGGGAATGCGGTAGTTAATTCTTACCCCTGATTTTCGCTGATGACACTGATCACGATTTGGCCGCGAATCAAGGCGAACGGACGCGAATCAAAAATTGACCCGGTTTGCGCAAATACGAATGCGGGCGATCTTGCGATCTACGGATTAGCAGGCCCACGCGGGGCCGTTGCGCTGGACCGAATTGTGTGTGCCAGATCAGTCAGGCTGTATGGTTTCTGCAGCAGAATTGCATTCGGGTCACTTGCAGCGATTTCAAGGCCGCGGTCGGTATAGCCGGAAACGTAGATCACGCGCATCTGGGGACGCATGTCCAGGGCGGCCTTTACCAGTTCCGGGCCTTGAATGCCGGGCATGATGATATCGGTCATCAGTATGTCGATGGGCGCGTCGTGGACGCGGCAGATTTCAAGCGCCTGCAATCCGCTGCTGGCGGTGAGCAGTTTGTATCCGCGCGACCGCAGATATTCGCTGGTAATCTCGCGCAGGGCCGCTTCGTCTTCCACCAGCAGGATGGTTTCCGTGCCGCCCGGCGCGGGCGAAGTGATTTTGGCAACGGGCGCTTCCGCGGCCACGGTGTTGGCGGCAAAAAATATTTTGAATGTAGTGCCTTTTCCCGGAGCGCTCTCAACCGATATATGACCGTCGTTTTCTTTCACGATGCCATAGACCGTCGCCAGCCCCAGCCCAGTGCCTTTTCCGCGCTCCTTGGTGGTGAAGAACGGCTCAAAGATATGTGATCGCACTTCCTGGTCCATGCCGGTGCCGGTATCGGTAACGGAAAGCAGCACGTACTTGCCGGCGGGCAGTTCTACTCCGCCGCTCTCAATTTGCGGAGCGCTCAGGAAAACATTGCTGGTGGCAAAAGAAAGTTTGCCGCCGGAGGGCATGGCGTCCCGCGCGTTCACGGCCAGGTTCAGGATGATCTGCTCGATCTGAGCGCGGTCCGCGGCCACGCGGTCCAATGTCTGTCCGGGATTAAAGGCGATCTGAATGTCTTCACCCAGCAAGCGCGGCAGCATCTTTCTCAGGTCGCGCAAGACGGCGTTGAAATCGAGCGCGCGTTTTTCCGGGACCTGTTTGCGGCTGAAGGCCATTAACTGCTGGACAACCGAGGCGGCAATCGACGTGGCGTCGTGGATCTGCTTGAGATATCCACCGATCCTTTGCGGATCGTCCTTATGGTGGTCCAGCAATTCGGCGCAGCCGCGGATAATCATGAGCAGATTATTGAAATCGTGCGCCACCCCGCCGGCCAGGCGTCCAATGGCTTCCATTTTTTGCGCCTGCTGGAACTGTTGTTCGAGCAGGCGCTGCTCGGTAACGTCCTGGACAAACGCTTCGTGGATTGGTTCCCCTTCTGGGCCGTCCTCAATCTGCCGTCCTTCCAGCCTGACGATGATGGTGCGGCCGTCCTGGTGCCGCCACTTGACTTCAGGACGAGCAATAAGTTTCGGCTCCCTGAGTTTTTTCAAGACATCATGTCT
>DATBCN010000034.1:0-8219 GCA_036270475.1 Candidatus Angelobacter sp.
CAGGATATTACTGATCCTTATTTCCGCAGCTTTGACATGCGCTTTGCCGATTACTGGCGCTTCAAGGAATGGGAACGGGAGTTCGACTAATATGTAAAGCGTGACAACCTACCCAATCTCGAGCTCCTGCGCATTTGCCACGATCATTTTGGCAATTTTTCTGAAGCCCAGGACGGCGTGAATACCGTGGAAACCATGATGGCGGATAACGACTATGCGCTTGGCTTGGTCCTGGAAAAAGTCGCTCACAGCAAATACGGCAAAGATACTCTGATTTTTGTGATTGAAGACGATGCCCAGAATGGCGCTGATCATGTGGACGCCCATCGCAGTATTGCCTTGGTTGCAGGCCCGTATGTGAAACACGGATCGGTTGTCTCACAATATTTCACTACCGTTTCAATGCTGAGGACAATAGAAGACGTGCTGGGAATCAAGCCGCTTGGCCTGAACGATGCATTTCAGCTTCCCATGGCAGAAGTGTTCTCACAGCGCGAAGCGTCCTGGACCTACACCGCCCGCGTGCCCGCGGTCCTGCGCACGACCCAGCTTCCGTTGCCCGCTGCTACTGCCGCGGAAAAAGCAAGTGCTCCCCAGTCATCTGTCCAGCCCGCGCACAGCGCCGCTTACTGGGCAGAAAAAACCCGGGGTTTTGATTTCAGCGCGGAAGACAAATTGGATTCAGAGAGCTTCAACCTCATCCTATGGAATGGACTCATGGGAGAGGACAAATCTTATCCATCTGAGCGTGACGGCCGCGACCTGAGCAAGGGACGAACAGCTCTTCTCCGCACACACAATAAAAGCAAGAACTGATAAGCATGGCGCGGGCGGATACGTTATCATTAAGAAAAGTAAAGCCCTGCTCGTCCATCGTGAGCGCCAGATGTGAAAGCGCTTTCTCCAGTGTGTGCCCGCGTCCATGGGGGTAGAGCAGTTTAATTCCATGGTTCCAGTCGTCGTTTAACAAACGGCAGGATTTAACAGAAGGATTTGACAGCGTCACTTATGAGCACCCCACCGCCGCCCCGGCATGACTTGAGTTCGCTGCGGATTGACGATGGCTCCCGCCGCGCCGCCAAAACCGGCAAGCGCCTGGGTCTGTTCGCGGCAGCACTGGGTGCGTTGTTGCTGCTGGGCAGCGTAGTGCTGTTGGCCTTCCGAACGCAAAAACCAGTGGTGGAAGTGGCCGCGGCCCGTGCGGCCAGCGGCGCAAAAGCCGAGGCGCTGCTGAATGCCAGCGGTTACGTTACGCCGCGCCGTCGCGCCACGGTTGCCGCAAAAGTTACCGGACGCGTGGAGCAAATTTATGCCGAGGAGGGCTTGCGCGTGAAATCCGGCCAGGTGCTGGCGACCCTGGACTGCTCACAGCCCAACGCCGCGCTTACCTCGGCCAGAACAGACCGCGACGCCACCGCTGCGGCACTCTCTGATCTTGAGGTGCAGTCTGCGAACGCCGATCGCGAATCAAAACGCGCCCAGGGCCTGAGCACCGCCGGCGTAATCAGCCCGCAGGCGCTCGACGCCGCAAAAACCACCGCCGACAGCCTGCATTCCAAGATCGCATTGACCAAGGAGCAGATTCGCGCTGCGGAGTCGCGCATCGGCATGTCCCAGCAGGACGTGGACAACTGCACCGTGCGCGCGCCGTTTGACGGAATCGTGGTTTCAAAAGACGCACAGCGCGGTGAGATGGTCTCTCCCATTTCCGCGGGTGGCGGGTTTACCCGGACCGGCATCGCTACGCTGGTGGACATGAACTCGCTGGAGATCGAGGTCGACGTAAACGAATCGTATATTGCACGCGTGCAACAAGGGCAGCGCGTGAGCGCAACGCTGGACGCCTATCCTGACCGCGAACTTCCCGCAAAAGTACGCACCGTGATCCCCACGGCAGACCGGCAGAAAGCAACCGTAAAAGTGCGCATCACATTTGACAAGCTCGATAGCACGATCCTGCCCGACATGGGCGTGAAAGTGGCATTTCTTGGCGCTGCTCCTCCGCCTTCTGGCAGTGAGGCCAAGGCGCTGGCGCCCAAGGCAGCGATACATAATGATGCCGGGAAACAAATTGTCTACCTTGTGGTGAATGAAAAGCTGGAGCGACGCGCGGTGAGCGTGGGCGCGGAACGCGGCGGTGATGTTGAGATCATGGCCGGTCTGGCTCCGGGCGACAAGATGGTGGTAAAGGGTGCGGAAAACTTGCACGAAGGACAGGCAGTGGACGTGAAGCAATAGAAACCAGGCAATAAAAGTTCGACAATCGATTTAGCCGGGCAGCAGGAGGGCAGTAATGGTTCGTGTTGACGGAAGCGGTGGTTCCAACAGCCTGATAAAGGCACGCGGTCTGGGCAAAACATATTCCCGCGGCGGCGAGCAGATACCTGTGCTGCAAGCCTTGAACCTTGACGTGGAGCAGGGTGACTTTGTGGCGTTCATGGGCCCGAGCGGTTCGGGAAAAACCACGCTGCTGAATTTGCTGGGAGGGCTGGATGTGCCTTCCGCCGGAAGCATCACGGTAGCCGGCGACGAGATCACCAGCATGTCCCGCAGCAAACTCACGCAGTGGAGAGCACGGCACGTTGGCTTCATCTTTCAGATGTACAACCTCATCCCTGTGCTCACTGCGTTCCAGAACGTGGAGCTGCCGCTGCTGCTGACCAGCTTGTCCAAGGTGCAGCGCCGCCAGCATGTGGAAACAGCGCTGGGCGTTGTGGGGTTGAGCGACCGCATGCATCATTTTCCCCGTCAACTCTCCGGCGGACAGGAGCAGCGCGTGACCATTGCGCGCGCGATTGTTTCCGATCCAACCTTCCTGCTTTGCGACGAACCAACCGGCGATCTGGACCGCAAAAGCGCGGACGAGATCATGGCCCTGTTGCTCACCCTGGTCAAGGGCCACAAGAAGACCGTGCTGATGGTGACGCATGATCCTGTAGTGGCAGCGCGCGCGGATATGACTTTGCATCTGGAAAAAGGCGTGCTGGTGGAAGCGGGCCGCACGCAGCCAGCAGCCAGCGGAGGTGTGCGATGAAATTCCTTGGACTTATTCGCGCCAATCTGTTTCGTAAGAAGATCCGCTTTGTCCTTACGATCGGCTCTTTTGCTGTGGCGCTGTTTCTGTTCGGGGTGCTGGCGGTAGTGCGCGGCGCGTTCAGCGGCGGCGTTGATATTGCCGGCGCGGACCGCTTGGTGGTGATCAATCGCACTTCCATCATTCAGCCGTTGCCTCTGGCGTACGCGGACAAGATCCGGCGTATTCCGGGCGTGAAGGAACTTACCTATGCCAACTGGTTTGGCGGAGTCTACCAGGACGAAAAGAATTTCTTCCCTCAATTTGCGATTGATGTGGACAACCAACGCAGGGTCTATCCGGAGTTCGCCATATCAGAAGAACAGTGGCAGAACTTTGTGAAAGACCGTCAGGGCGCCATTGCCGGCGCTGCCACGGCCAAACGCTTTGGCTGGAAGGTAGGCGACCGCATTCCCATCAAAGGAACATTCCTTGGTGGAGTATGGGAGTTCAACCTTGACGGCATTTATCACGGCACACGCCAGGCGGACGACGAAACCCAGTTCTGGTTCCAGTGGAAACGGCTGGATGAGCAGGTCCCAGACCGGTTAAAGAGCCATGTAGGCTGGTACACGGTGAAATTGGACCACCCGGACGATTCGCTGCGCATCTCCAAGGCGATTGATGAAGGCTTTGCCAATTCGCCTTTTGAAACGCACACAGACACGGAGAAGGCTTTTGCCGCGGGGTGGGTGAAGCAGTTTGGCAACATCCAGTTTCTGATCATGGCCATTGGCGCGGTGGTCTTTTTTACCCTTCTGCTGGTCACCGGAAACACCATGGCCATTGCGGTGCGTGAACGCACCGGAGAACTCGCTGTGCTGAAAGCGGTGGGTTATTCTGACCGTTTTGTGCTGCTCTTTGTGATTTGCGAGTCACTGTTGATTGCCTTGATTGGCGGGAGTCTTGGTCTGGGAATGGCCAAGCTTTTTACTCTAGGCGGCGATCCCACAAAAGGGCTTTTGCCCTTCTTCTTCCTGCCCGGGAGCGCGGTCCTTGCCGGACTTGCAGTCACGCTGTTGGTAGGCGCTGCCAGTGGAATCATACCGGCCATTGGGGCCATGCGGTTGCGCGTTGTCGATGCGCTACGGAGAGTTTGAAATGGCGATTCCTGTTGTTTACAACTTGCGCAGCGTAAAAGAGCGCTGGACCTCAGCCGTGGTTGCCGTGCTGGGCATTGCGGGCACGGTTGGCGTATTCATCGCCATGTTGTCACTGGCTTTTGGCTTCAAGGCGACGCTGGTTTCTTCCGGCTCATCGGACAATGCCATGGTCCGCCGCGCCGGTTCAACCTCAGAGATGGACAGCAGCATTTCGCTCGATCAGATCAAGATCATGGAAGAGTTTCCGGGTGTGGCCCATGCCGGCACTGGCCCGTTGGTTACCCCGGAAGTTGTGGTGATTGCGCCGTTCCCCTTGCTCTCCACCGGCACGGACGCCAATGTGCAGGTGCGCGGCGTCTCTCCGCGAGCGCTGGATGTCCGCAGCAAAATCAAAATGGTGCAGGGACGTTTCTTCCAACCCGGCCTGGCGGAGCTGGTGGTTGGACGCAACGTTGACAAGACCTACGCCGGACTCAACATTGGCGATTCCGTGAAGTTCGGCGGCGGGACGTGGCGCGTAGTGGGCGTGTTTGACGCGGGTGGATCAGCCTTTGACTCTGAAGTATGGTGCGATGCCCGCGTTCTGAACCAGATTTATCATCGCCCGGAAAATATATACCAGTCGCTAACAGTGCATCTGGACTCCGTAAATTCGTTGCAGCAATTCAAAGACGCAGCCACCGCCGATCCTCGCCTCACCGTGGATGTAACCCCGGAGATTGAGTATTACGCCAAACAGTCGCGGACTTTGACCACGCTCATCGTCGTGCTGGGCGGGATTGTCGCATTCGTGATGGGAATTGGAGCGGTGTTCGGCGCGTTGAACACCATGTATTCCGCTGTAGCTGAGCGCTCCCGCGAAATTGCCACGTTGCGCGCGCTCGGATTCGGCGCGGGCAGCGTGGTGTTCTCATTCATGATAGAGGCGCTGCTTATTTCACTGGTCGGCGGATTGCTTGGTTCAGTGGCGGTGCTGCCGCTCAACGGCCTGACGACGGGCGCAATGAACTGGCAGACGTTTTCCCATCTGGCGTTTGCCTTCCGCATTACGCCTGCCCTGCTGGGTCTGGGAATTGCTTTTGCCCTGCT
The DNA here is from genome assembly GCA_036270475.1 of Candidatus Angelobacter sp. Lineage (GTDB taxonomy): Bacteria > Acidobacteriota > Terriglobia > Terriglobales > Acidobacteriaceae > Angelobacter. The sequence continues at coordinate 5,266 of DATBCN010000034.1, forward strand.
GATGGGAATTCTTGGCGGGTTCTTTCCTGCCCTGCGCGCGGCGCGGCGTCCGGTGGCGCCGGCACTGCGGGCGATGTAGGATTTCTGCAAATCTTCCACTCGGGGCGGCACTCGCGCTGTCCCGATGAAGTCTCGATGAAAATGCCGCTTATGAAGTGCGCCCCGCCGTTATCCAACGCCGCGCCAGGTCAATGCCCTCGGCATTAGGTTCCAGAAACTCGCGGGCATTCCGAGTAGCGCTGGCGGCAATGGCCTCCTGCACCGCCTTGCGTAGGCCGGGATCGATATTTTCACTGTAAGAAATCTTGGAGAGCAAATTGACTGCCTGCTCATGCGGGACGGCGGCAATCACGTTGATGAGCAGCCGCAATACCTTGCCGTTTCGCGGAGCAACGGAGTTAAAGTATTTTTCCAGACCGGGCAGGCTGTCCGGCGAGGCATGGTGCATCAGCTCACACAAGGCGTCCTCCACCAGATGGGGAGAAAGCAGCGGAAGAGCGTTGGCGATCACCGCGGCCCGGCCGGGCAATTTGCTTTCCTTCACGGCCTGCAGGGCCACCTTCTGTACGCGCTCATCCTGATGTTCAAAGACCGGAACGATATGCAAAAGAAGTTCCGGGTCCTTCAATTCGCCCAGAAGTTTGCAGGCATTGCGGACGACGTACCAATCCTGGTGCTTCAGGCGCTGGCGCGCGGCAGGCATGCCAGCGGGACCAATGCGTCCCAGCAGGCGAATCAGCGCAAGGCGGTTGGCCGCGGTGGATTCCTTGTCCAGGGCCACAAAGAGCCGTTCAATGGCCCCGGTCCCGGCCCAGCGCAATATGCCGGCGACGGTGCGTGTCCATGCCGCTTCATTCTTTTTTTCGAAAAAAATTTCCGCAATGCGGTCCACCGCTGAAGGCGGCAGCAAATTGCCGAGGCTGGCGCTGCAGCAGACGGTATGCGAGGTCTTGTCGTGAACGGCGCTTTCTTCCAGAGCGGAGCCCACCTTCTGCACCAGCATAAAGTCTTCATAGGTGGCGGCGATTTTGGCCAGCGCCACCAGCGCGTTGACCACCTGCAGGTGGACTAACTGGTTCAGCTTGCGTGATGCCAGCGCCTGGACCAGACTGTCCGCGGCGAACTCCCAGAACTCACCCTGCGTGCCGGCCAGGCCGCGCAGCAGTTCCGGAATGCGGCCCACTTCAGTGATTTCCAGCGCCAGATAATTATCAAAGATCGAAAAGTACTGCACGCCCAGCGCGACTGCGTCCTCTGGTTTGCCCAGGCGTACCAGTTCCTTGATGAGGTCAAGACAGCGCCGGAATTGTGCCGCTGTAAAATGGCTGACGGCCAGCAGCTCACGCAGCTTTTGTTTGGGAGTGAGCGTGATCCAGCGAATTTCTTCCTGAATGCGGCTATAGGTCTGCTTGGGCAGCGCGTATTCCTGGGCAAACTGCGCCAGCTTCTGCGCCAGCCGCGCGGCGGAATGCGTGGCCTGCAGGCTGCGCATGAGCACGCGAAAGACCTGCTCTTCCACAATCACTGCTTCTTCCTCGCTGGGAGTGGCAGCCAGCCTTCTCAGGGCCCAGCGCAGCGCGGTATCTTCAAAAACTTCCGCCGTAACTTCTTCCTGGTTGGCTTCCGCGTCCACGGTTTTGCCGGCCATGAGATTGGAAACAACAAAATCCGGGCGCACGTTGCGCAACATCTTGGCCAGTTCGACGTAAGCCTTGTGCGGATCTTCTTCAGGATTATTCAACGATGCTTCAAACTTCTGCTCCACCACGCGCTGCATTTCCGTTAGATAGCCGCCCTGGTTTTGCCCGCCGCCGCCCGCGCCATGGTAAACGGCAACGCCTCCTCCACCATTTCCCGTACCGCTGCCGCCATTTCCAGTGCCGCCGGCGCCTGTGCCACCACTGCTTCCGAAGCCGCTGCCGTTGCCGAATCCACCACCGCCGATGGCGCCACCGGCAATTCCTTCGCCCTGGCCAGCGCCGTTTCCGGCCGCTTCCATTTGCGTCAGCAGCGATTCAATGCCCTGCGGAAGCCCGGAGTTCATGCTGCTGAGGGCCTTTGAAATCAAATACTCTTCCGATCCCATCTCCAGGACCGTGTCACCATCTTCATTGCGCGTTTCAGTTTTGGTGGCCGGAAAAACCCGCACAAACTCAAGCTGCCTTTGCTCCAGAAACGGCAGCAGTCCACCGTTCTCTTCAATCAATTTGAGATTGGCGGAAATGGCGGAAACAGCGTTTCTGTAGGCGGCCAGGGTAATGCCCGCTTCAAACGTCACGGCGCCGATGCCGCGCTTTAAGAATTCATTTTCCAGCGGCTTCAAGCTGTCTTCCGCGGTGAGGATGTTGTTGAGCAGAACGCGCTGGTCCACAAAGCCGAGCGTGAGATGGCGCGATTGTTTTACCAGCGGATTCAACAGGTCATAGCTCCGCTGCAGCAGTCCGGCAGCGCTCTTGTGGTCAGCGGAAAACATGTTGACCATCTTTACGAGCATCTGCAGCGACCGCGCAAAACGGAGTCCCTGCAATTTAACTTGCTTCTTGTCCATACCCGCACTAACTCAGGGACCTTGGGGTGTCCCTGCCCTTTTCCGACGGAGCGACTTCCAATGGGGACGTTATACCGTTATTTGATAGAGGCAGGACACGTTACGAAGGTAAGGTTGGGCGCCGCTGGTAACGGTACTTGAATAACCAGACGTTACAAATGCCCATAGAGCGGACGTGCGAGCAACAAATCCACAAAAAAATGCCGCACCGGCGAACGATGCGGCAGTCAGTACGGGATCAAGAAAAAGCGCTTTACCAGACGTGGCAGGCGTTTTCGCTGACCATTTTCTGGCCGGCCTTGCAGCCGAACGCCTTGGCAAAGTCCGCGCTGTTTTGCAGGGTGCCATTCGTGCGGTATTGGCCCGGCGAATGCGGATCAGTCTTGGCCAGCAGGCGCGAGCTCTC